>JAEUIF010000437.1 GCA_016795185.1 Planctomycetia bacterium
GGAAGCGGCTCGCCGACTGTTCAACGATAGGTCAGGAAATGCAAGTTGTACAACCAGGCTGGGGCCGGCTTGTAACCTTTGCCCCAACGTCCCGCTGCATCGCCCCGTTGCTGTAGCGGGGGTGGATTGTCGTAAGCGTGCCTGAAGCAACGCTTTCGGCCTGTCACTCGGCACGGGCGTCCGCGACTGGCACCGAACTTGCTTTCCGAGTCGAGCCCGCGCCGGCTGGTGCGGGCAAGTCACTCTCCAGCACCCGGCCCGCAGGATGCAGGCCGCTCTCGCAGCCAAGGAGCAGGCGCATGAAGCACTTCGTCTGGCCCGTCGTCGCCGCTGTCGCGGTCGGTCTGATCGCGCTCGTCTTGCCCTTGCTCCCCGCGTCCGCCAAACCCGCGCCGTGTCCTGCTTCCCCCAGCTCGCCCTGTTGCGCGGTCGCCACCGAGGGCGGCGCGCCGATGGACCCTGAAGCTCACCGCTGGCTGCGCGGCCATGCCACCCACTGGCGCGACTGCGTGCTCCAGCCGTGAAAGCAGAGAATCCTGGAAAGCAGACCGGATTCTGCCGGTTGCTTACGGAGACCTCGGCAAGTTGGGCGTCTAAAGCATCCCCGGCAAGTTGGCGCTGCCCGGTTTCGAGGTCATAGTTCGAGCATACAGCGAACGGAAAAGGGCTGCCCGCACGGTGCGATCCGGTCGTGCGAGCGGGAACGGTTGAAGAACTCAGGCAACCCTGGAAAGTCCGGGAAGGAACCCTCGGTTTCTCACCGCGAAAGGAGTAAGACATGGGACACAAAGACACGCAATGGCTGCCGATGCAGCACGGGCTGGCCGGCAGCGCGGAACACCTCACGGGCCATACGGTGGACGGCGACGCATTCCCCGCCTCGGCCGGCGAACTCGGCGATCTGGCCGACGGCCACTGGTGGTCCGCCTGGATCGACCACGGCGGCGAAGGCTGAGCCCTGACCGCGTGTGACAGACCAATCGGGACGCGGTTTCGCGCCAGTGCGCGGGACCGCGTCCCGATGGTTTTACGCCACGTTGTCTCCGGATCCGTGATTCCGTAGGGTGCGTCCAAGCCGGCTTCACGCCACCCCGCCGCGCCGCCAGCGGCGGAAGTCGCGCGCCGCGGCATACGCACCGTAGACCATCAGGGACAGCATCAGCCCGGTCACGCCGAACGTGACAACGTGCTCCATCGGGGTTTCCGGGGAGAACTCGCGGCCGAATAACTCCACGCCGAAGTGATGCGCCAGCAGATTCATCTTGCACCCGCCTTTCAGAATTCGATGCCTTGTTGGGCTTTCACGCCCGCCTTGTAGTGGTGCTTCACCGCACGGACCTCGGACACCGTGTCCGCGAAGTCGCAGATTTCCGGCGGCGCGCCCCGGCCCGTCAGCACCACATGTAAATCGGGGTCGCGCGCCCGCAGCACCTCGAGCACCGCCGCCGGGTCGAGGTAGCCCAGCTTCATCACCACGTTGATCTCGTCCAGGATGACGAGGTCGTACTTGCCCGCGGTGATGGCTTCCTTGCTCACGTCCCAGATTTCCTTGGTGGTGGCGATGTCCTGGTCGCGGTTCTGGGTGATCCAGGTGAAGCCGTCGCCCATCGGTCGGACCTCGAAATCGAGGCCGAGCACCTCGGCGTGAGCGCGCAGTAGGTCGGCCAGCTTCTTCTCGCCGGTCTTCCACTTGCCCTTGATGTACTGGACCATGAAAACGCGGAAACCGTTGCCCAGGGCGCGAAATGCTAGCCCGAGGGAACTGGTGGTCTTGCCCTTGCCGTCGCCGGTGACGACCAGGACCAGGCCATGACGGCGCTTGCTCATGAGGCGGCCTCCCTGCGGAGCGATAAACTGCGGCCCAGCACCGCGTCGAGGGCGAGGCATTCGGCGTTCAAGACGTGCGCCAGTTCGGCGGCGCGACCGAAGCGCGGCCAGCCGGTCTCGGTATCGACGACCGCGCAGTCCGGTGAAACCGCCGCCAGGCGGCGCGCTGCCGCCAGCGCGTCGGCCCAGGGGTCGGCGGTATGCAGCGGGACGTTCGCCCGGCCATCGCTGAGGACCACGGTCCAGACCGGCAAGCGCTGCCGGCGTTGCCAGTGCTGCACGAACCGGCAGGCCGCTTCGAGACCGTGCGCCAACGGCGTTGAACCGCCGACGGCCAGGTCTTCGAGGGCGCGCCGCGCTGCCACCAGCCCGCGCGTGGGCGGCAGTACCAGTCGGCTGCCCATAGCGCCGAAGGTGAGCAGAGCGATACGGT
>JAEUIF010000490.1 GCA_016795185.1 Planctomycetia bacterium
CGACGCCGCGCGGCTGGCGCAGCGTGTAGTTCAGCGCCAGCTGGTCGGTGCGGTATGCCTCGGAATGGCAATGCACGATCGCCGTGGCGAAGAAGCGGAAGTTGCTCGCCGCGCGCGGGATGTCCACCGTGCGCGCCAGCCGCAGCGGCTTGCCCGCATCCACGGCCTCGGCGTGGGCCAGTCGGTCCAGGTTTGCTTCGATCCGCGCGGCAATATCCAGCAGCAAGCGCGACCGCTCGGCCGCCGGGGTGCGCGACCACGGGGGAAACGCCGCGAGAGCCGCTTGCACGGCCGCCTCGACATCGCGGCCGTCGCTGTCGGGCAACTCGGCATGGACCTGGCCGGTAGCCGGTTCGATGTTAGGGAGATACCATCCGGCGAGTGGAGCGACGTGCTGACCACCGCTGAAGTTCGCGATGCGGACCATGCCGGCGATTATAGCACGCAGCAACTGCAATCGATGGCCCAAGTAATTGAACAGGACGGGCTTTGGCGCGTCGAGTAGAATTCCATTTTCGATACCTTTGATGATTGTGCGGCCCGTTTGCTCGATTGGCTGTTGGTCGCTCTCCATTCGGAGTGGCCCTTGTCGACCATCCTGATCATTGACGACGACATCGAATTGGGCCGGTTCTTGCAGCAGGGCTTGCAAGAGCAGGGCCATCGGGTGACGTATCTCGAACGAGCCGATGAAGCACCCGCGTTGCTGGCCGGCGGCGGCTTCGAGGTCATCCTGGTAGACAACAAGATGCCGGGCATGAGCGGCATCGATTTCCTGGGCATCATCAAACAGCGCGGTCTGAACCTACCCGTAATCTTGATGACCGGGCACGCAACCGTCGACACCGCCATTCGAGCGATGAACCTGGGAGCGTTCGACTACGTCATCAAGCCGTCGGATTACGATCAGCTGCAACTGGACTTGCAGCCCGTCCTCGACCTGGCGCTGACCTTGAGCCGGCCCGTACCCAAGGTGCGGCTCCACGGTGAGGAATTCAGCTACGATCCGGCGAAGCCGATCTTGCTGGGACAAAGCCAGCCGATGACCGAGGTTGGCAAGCGGATTGGGCAGTTCGCTCGTGGCAACGATCCGGTCCTGGTGCTGGGCGAAACGGGTACGGGCAAGGAACTGGTGGCCCGTGCCATCCACACCAACAGCCCACGCAAGGAACGGCCGTTCATGGCCCTGAACTGCACCGCGCTGAGCGAGCACCTCCTCGACGACGAGTTGTTCGGCCACGAACCGGGAGCGTTCACCGGCGCGGACAAGCTCCGCAAGGGGCGCTTCGAGTACGCGCACGGCGGCACGCTGTTTCTGGACGAACTCGGCGATATGCCGCTGCCGTTGCAAGCCAAACTGTTGCGCGTCCTGGAAACCCAGGAAGTGTGCCGCATCGGCAGCAACGAGGTGATTCGCGTCGATGTGCGTATCGTCTCTGCGACCCATCGCGATCTGGAAGAGTTGGTGGCGCGGAACACATTCCGCCAGGACTTGATGTTCCGTTTGAACCGTTTGGTGATCCACTTGCCGCCCCTGCGCGAGCGCGCCGCCGACGTCGTACTTCTCGCGGAACGCTTCCTGGCCCGGTTCGCGCCCCGGGGCAGTTGCGTACCGACGCTGCACGACAGCGCGCGCGCCAAGCTGCTCGCGCACACCTGGCCGGGCAATGTACGAGAGCTGCAAACCGTCATCAGCCGGGCGCTTCAACTGTGCCGCGGCGCACAGATCATGCCGGCGGACCTCGACTTGCCCACCTGCCGCAGTGCTGCAACGACGGATGCCGACCCGCAGGCGCAGTTGCACGAACTCATCCGCTGGGCCTGGCAGTCCGGGCAACCCAGGCTCTCCCCGCTGCTGATGGAAATGCTCGAACGCGAATTGCTCCGCTTCGCACTGGCTGCCCTAGACGGCAATCAGACTCAGGTCGCCGAGCGACTGGGGCTCGCGCGCGGCACCGTCATCGACCGGCTGCGCAAGTACGGCCTGAAGTGACGTGAATGGTCGCGTGCCTTCTCGTTCAGCGCTCAGGCCCCGAGCGCTGGCGCTCATCTTCCGGGCGCTTTGGCGATCTCCCCGAACAGGTTCCTGGGAGCGCCGGCGCTGGCAGCGAGCAAACTCGCTACCAATCCACCGATCAATCAATGACTTGCGTGAATCCTGCATGGATGGCGCGCGACCGCGTGCTGTTGGCATCCCGGTTGCTATTGCTGAATACCGTCGATGAAATCGCCCGGCGGATTTGCTCCCGAAAAGCAATGTTGCTTTTCCGATCGCGCCGGGCGAGCATCTCCCTTCGAGGTTCAGTGTCATGTTGCACTTCGTCACTGCGTTCGCGACCCAATCCCAGAACTGCACTTCCTCGAGCGCCGTCCAGACCAGCGAACCAACGCGCCCGTGCTCGCATCACGAACCGGCCGCCTCGAAGTACCGCCCATTCCTGAGCGCACTGCTGGTCGCGCTGTCGAGTTGGTCCGCTTGAGTTGTTTCCAGAAAAGCCAGGATCAATCACGACGCCCGGTTGAGCCGCGCCGGCGCGGCACCGTCCGTTCCGTTCTTCCGCGCTCAACGATTACTCGACCGATGCAGAAGCCGCCGGAACTCGGGCACCGCCCGCGCTCCAGACGGAGACGCTGCGCACCGCGCATGACACAGGATTAGGGGAACTCGCAGGGACGGCATCGTCAGTTTCGGAATGCAGTGTCCGGAGGCGCGCCCTGCCGAGCGATGCCGCAGGTGCCAGTAGTGCCGTGCGGCCTATTTCGGCGCGAGCGCCGCAGCGCGGCTCCACGGCGTGGCGTCACCTCGCTGCCGCGGCGTCACCTTGCACCCTTTACCCCGGTGAACTTTCATGATCGACGTCACCCCGCACCAGTCCGCCGACGCGGACCGAATCGGCTGTAGGCTGGACCGAGAGATACCCATGACCAATGCATTGCATGGCGAACCCATTGAGATTCTGCTGGTGGAGGACAGTCCCGATGACATTGTCCTTACGACCGAGGCCCTGAAGGACGGCAAGATCCGGAACCGCATTAGCGTGGTCGAGGACGGCGAGGAAGCGATGGCGTTTCTGCGCCGGCAGGGCAAGAACGCCGCCGCGCCGCGGCCCGATCTCATCTTGCTCGACCTGAACCTGCCGCGCAAAAGCGGCCTGGAAGTGCTCGCCGAGGTCAAGCAGGACCCGAACCTGCGCCGCATCCCCGTGGTCATCATGACTAGCTCCAAGGACGAGCGCGACGTCCTCAAGGCCTACAACTGCCACGCCAACTGTTACGTCACCAAACCGGTGGACCTGGACCAGTTCATCGGCGTCGTTAAGTCCATTGAGAATTTCTGGCTGACGGTAGTCAAACTGCCGCCCGCCGCGTGACCGCTTGCCCAGGGAGATCATCATGAAGCCTATCGCCTTCGCCCTGTTGTCCGCCTTGCTGTGGAGTGCTTTGCCGTGGGGCCGCGCCGAGGACTGGCCGATGTGGGGCCGGAACTCGACGCGCAACATGGTGAGCCCCGAAAAGAACCCACCCACCGATTGGCAGGTCGAGGTGAAAAACAAACAAGGTGAGGTCGTCAAGGCGGGACGCAACATCAAGTGGGCCGTACCAGTCGGCCGGCGCAGCCAGGGCAGCCCGGTGGTGGCCCACGGCATGGTCTGGGTCGGCACGAACGCCTCCAAGATGGAAGGCGAGCAACGCCAGGATTTCAGCGTCCTCAAGTGCTTCCGCGAGAGCGACGGCAAGCTGCTCTACGAATACTGGTCGCCCCGGCTGAGCGGCCGGGGGTTCCATCAGCACCACGACTGGCCCGGCTCCAGCATGGCCAGTTCACCCCTGATCGAGGGCGACCGCCTCTGGCTGCGCACCAACCGCGCCGACGTCGTCGGCTTCGACATTGGTCCGCTGCGCCGTGGGGTCGGCGATCCCAAAGTGGTCTGGAAGACCGACATGATCCAGGACTTCGGCGTCGTCCCCCACCATCCGGCGATGGCCATGGGCGTGACGCCCTCGCTAGGGCCTACCTACAAGAACCTGCTCCATGTCATCACCGGCAACGGCATCGACCAGGATTACGAAAAGGTCGCTGCTCCGAATGCTCCCAGCGTCATCTGCCTGGACAAGGATACCGGCAAGGCGGTCTGGAAGGATGCCTCGCCCGGCAAGAACATCATGCTGAGCCAGCTGTCCAGTCCACTGCTGGCCGAGGTCCACGGCAAGACCCAGGTGATCGTCGGCCTGGGCGACGGCTGGCTGCGTGCGTTCGAGCCGACCACGGGTAAGCTCATCTGGAAGTGCGACCTGAACCCCAAAAACACCAAGTGGGAAACCGCCGGCCGGGGGACGAAGAACTACTGCGTGGGCACGCCGGTCTTCCACGACAATCGGATTTACATCGGCACCGGCCAGGATGCCGAGCACTACGAAGGCTTGGCCTGGTTTTACTGCATCAATCCGACCAAGGAAGGCGACATCAGCCTGGAACTGGTGGACGAGCAGGGCCAGGTCTGCCTCAATCCCAATTCGGGCATCGTCTGGCGCTTCGGCGGGCCGACCACGCCGAAGGATCAGCAGAAGACCCAACGGGATTACTATTTCGGCCGAACCGTCGGCACCTGCGCCATCGCCGGCGATCTGGTCTACATCTCTGAAATTAGCGGCTATGTCCACTGCCTGGACGCCCGGTGCGGCAAGCGCTACTGGCTATACGATTTCAAATCGGATGCTTACGGCTCGCCGCTGTGGGTGGATGGCACCGTGTACGTTCCCACCGGCGACGGCGACATGCTGCTCTTCGAGCACGGCAGAGCGAAAAAAGAACCCCGGCGGATCGAGATGAGCCATGCGCTGTACAGCACTCCGGTCTTTGCCAACGGCGTCCTCTACGTCCTGTCGGAATCCACACTGTATGCCATTCAAGAAAAGAAATAGGAACGGCGCTGCACGTCACCCAAGGTTCAACGAGGAACTCGTCCATGACCCCGTCGAAACTGCGCTGGTTGGGCATCGTTGTCTTGTTCCTGGGAATGCTGTCGGTGGCGGCCCACTCGCCCAGGGCCGCCGCCGGCGACTGGCCGCAGTGGCGCGGGCCGGACCGCAGCAACGTCTCGCCGGAAACCGGCCTGCTCAAGGAATGGCCCAAGGATGGCCCGCCCTTACTCTGGAAAGCCAGCGGGCTGGGCGAAAGCGTGGGCGGTATCGCGGTGGCCGGCGGGAAAATCTACTCGCTGGGCTACAAGGACAAGGAAGAGTTCCTCGTCGTTCGTGACGTGAAGGACGGCAAGGAACTCTGGCGCGCGAAGATCGGCCCGGCGGTACCCGAAGCGGGCATCATGCGCTGGCTCAGTCAGCGCACGCCCACCGTGGACGGTGACCGCGTCTATGCCTTCCGCGCTTACGGCGAAGTTGTTTGCCTGGAGACGGCGGCCGGCAAGGAACTGTGGCGCAAGGACTATCAGAAAGAATTCGCCGGCAAGCGCGGCAACTGGGGCTTCTGCGATTTCCCGATGATCGACGGCGACAAGCTGATCTGCACGCCCGGCGGCGATGCGGCCACCCTGGTCGCTCTGAACAAGAAGACGGGCGAGTTAATCTGGAAGTGCCCCATCGCCGAGAATCGAACGACGACCAATTCCTCCATCGTGATTACCGAAGCCGGCGGCGTCCGCCAGTACGTCCAGCAGCTTTCGGGCGGCGTCGTGGGCGTGGCCGCGGCCGACGGCAAATTGCTCTGGCGCTACGACAAGGTCGGCAGCAGCAGCGGCAACGTTTACACCGCCCTGGTCAAGGGCGACCTAGTCTTCTCCATGTGCGGCTGGGGCAGCAGCAGCGCGCTGCTCCAGATCGTCTCCGAGGACCAGGAGGTCAAAATCAAGGAACTGGCTGCCCTGCGGCTGTCCTTGCCGAGTTGGATCGGCAGCGCGGTGCTTGTCGGCGATCACATCTACGTTTGCGCCACCAGCGGCCCAGCTTGCATCGAACTCAAGACCGGCAAGGTTCTCTGGGACAGGGCCCGCCCCGGAATCTCGGGCCAGCTGACGATGACTTACGCCGATGGCCACATGGTCTTGCGCGCTCAAGATGGCAAGGTGGTGCTGGCGGAGGCCAACCCCCAGGGATTCAGGGTCAAGGGCGAGTTCTCCCCCCCGCGCCTCGTCAAGGAGCCCGCCTGGACATTTCCGGTGATCGTCGGCGGCCGACTGTACCTGCGCGACCAGGACGAGTTGTTCTGCTACGACATCCAGGAAAAGAAAGAGGGCCGGCGCCGTGCCCCCGACGCGATCTTCGTGCCCACCCCGCAAGACGTGGTCGAGAAGATGCTGGATCTCGCCAAGGTAGCCAAGGACGACGTGGTCTACGACCTGGGCTGCGGCGACGGCCGCATCGTCGTCACGGCCGCCAAGAAATACGGCTGCAAGGCGGTCGGCGTCGACCTCGATCCCGATTGCGTGCAGGAAGCGCGTGACAACGTCAAGAAGGCGGGCGTCGAAGCACTGGTACGCATCGAGCAGCAGGACATTTTTCGAGTCGATCTGAGCAAGGCCGACGTGGTGGCCCTCTACCTGCTGCCAGCACTGAATCTGAAGCTGGTGCCGCAACTGGAAAAGATGAAGCCCGGCGCGCGCATAGTCTCCCACGCCTTCGACATGAAAGGCTATGTGCCAGACCGAGTAATTCGCGTCACTTCAAAGGAAGATGAACTGGAACGGCCCCTCTTTCTGTGGACCACTCCACTGAAAAAGGCCAAGGAGTGACGCCGATTTCCAGCGGTTAGTTGCAAAGCGGCTGTGGACACGGTATCGTCTGGTGGTTTGTCGCAATTTAGGGTCCGCCCCTCATGACCCAATGCCAAGTCGCTATCGTCGATGCCGTGTCGATTGCCTTTGCTGTCGTGCTACTGGCGAGGCATCGCTTGCTTCACCTCCGCGGCAGTCTTTTCCCCGCATCCAGTCCGCGCGATGATTCGCGGTCGTTAAGAGTTGCCCGAAGCGGAATGCAGGACGAAGACTCTCTGAAAACCGACCATCGGGGGGAATCATCATGGACTTAGCCCCGGTTCCCCACGGCCGCCGCACCCAGCGGGCGCCGGCGCTGCCGGTCATCGACATTCTCTGGCTGACCGCCGGCCTGAGTTGCGACGGCGATAGCATTGCCATGACGGCGGCCACGCAACCCAGCATCGAAGACCTCCTGCTCGGCATGATTCCCGGCCTGCCCGAGGTCCGCCTGCATCATCCAGTGCTGGCGTACAAAACTGGCAAGGATTTTCTGCAGGTATTCGAGCAAGCGGCCGAGGGCCGACTCGAACCGTTCATCCTCGTGGTCGAAGGCTCGGTGCCGAACGAAAAGAACAAACTCGACGGCTGCTGGGCCGGTTTCGGCACGGACCGTACGACCGGTCAGCCCATTCCGACGTGCGACTGGATCGACCGATTGGCGCCGCACGCCTGGGCAGTGGTGGCGGCGGGGACTTGCGCGGCCTACGGCGGCATTCATGCGATGGTCGGCAACCCGACGGGCTGCATGGGCTTGCCGGACTATCTCGGCTGGAAATGGCAATCGAAAGCGGGCATTCCCATTGTCTGTGTGCCGGGCTGTCCGGTGCAACCCGACAACTTTATGGAGACGTTGCTCTACCTGCTGCGGCACGCGGCCGGCACTGCTCCCGCCATTCCGCTCGATGCGCAGCTGCGGCCGGCCTGGCTGTTCGCCCAAACCGTCCACGAAGGCTGCGACCGGGCAGGCTACTACGAGCAGGCCGATTTCGCATCCGAGTACGGCGCCCGGCAGTGCATCGTCAAGCTCGGCTGCTGGGGCCCTGTCGTGCAATGCAACGTCGGCAAGCGCGGCTGGATGACGGGCATCGGCGGCTGCGCGAACGTTGGCGGTGTGTGCATTGGCTGCACCATGCCCGGCTTTCCCGACAAGTTCATGCCGTTCTTGAACGAACCGCCCGGTGCCAAGCTCTCGACGACGGCCGTGGTCACTTACGGCCGAACGGTTCGCGCGCTGCGTGGCTTTACCCGGGCGTCGCTCAACAAGGAACCCGATTGGCGCACCCAGTGAAAGGCCGTCATGTCCCGCAACGATGCCAACCTGGTCCACATGTCTTGGGACCCGATTACCCGCATCGTGGGCAGTCTCGGAATTCACACGACGATCGACTTCACCAATCGCCGGGTCGTGGATTGCCGTAGCACTTCGTCGATTTTTCGCGGCTATAGCATGTTCCTGAAGGGAAAAGACCCGCGCGACGCCCATTTCATCACCAGCCGCATCTGCGGCATCTGCGGCGACAACCACGCCACCTGCGCCGTCTACGCCCAGAACATGGCCTTCGGGGTCAAGCCGCCCGCGATTGCCGAGTGGATCATCAACCTCGGCGAAGCGGCCGAGTACATGTTCGACCACAACCTCTATCAAGATAATCTGGTCGGCGTTGATTACTGCGAGCAGATGGTGAAGGAGACGAACCCGGCGGTGCTAGCCAGGGCGGAGCAGACCCTGTCGCCGCACGGCGATCTGCACGGCTATCGCACGATTGCCGACATCATGCGCGCGCTGAATCCCTTCACGGGGGTGTTCTACCGCGAGGCCTTGCAAATGAGCCGGCTGACGCGCGAGATGTTCTGTCTGATGGAAGGGCGGCACGTTCATCCGTCAACGCTCTATCCCGGCGGCGTCGGCACGGTACCCAGCGTGCAACTGTTCACGAACTATCAGGTCCGGCTGCTGAAGTACGTCGAGTTCGTCAAGAAGGCGGTGCCGCTGCACGATGACCTGTTCGACTTCTTTTACGAAGCCCTGTCCGGCTACGAAGAGGTTGGCCGGCGGCGCGTGCTGCTGGGCTGCTGGGGCAGCTTCAACAATCCGGCCGTTTGCGATTACACCTACCAGCACATGGCGGAGGCCGGCCGGGCGATGTACGTCACGCCGGGCGTGGTCGTGGACGGGCAACTGTTGACCACCGACCTGGTGGAGATCAACCTCGGGATTCGCATTTTGCTGGGCAGTTCGTTCTACGACGACTGGCAGCAGGCGGAGACGTTCGTCACGCACGATCCACTGGGCAACCCGGTCGATCAACGGCACCCGTGGAACCAGACGACGACGCCTCGGCCGCAGAAACGCGATCTGGTGGACAAATACACCTGGGTGATGTCGCCGCGCTGGTTCGACCGGCGCAGCGGCGTTTCGCTGCCGCTCGACACCGGCGGCGGGCCGCTGGCGCGCTTCTGGACCACGGCCCTGGCGGGGTTGGTGGACATCGACTACATCAAGGCGACCGGTTCCAGCGTCAAGATTTACCTGCCGAAGACCACGAACCTGCCGGAGGTGGAGTTTGAATGGCAGGTGCCGCGCTGGAGCAACACTATCGAACGCAACCGCGCCCGGACCTGGTTCCAGGCGTATGCGGCCGCGGCCGCCCTGTATTTCGTGGAGCGCGCCTTGGAGGAAGTCCACGCCGGCCGGATCAAAACCATCACGGAATCGAAGGTGCCGGAAGAGGCGATCGGCTGCGGTTTTCACGAAGCGGTGCGCGGCGTGCTTTCACATCACGTCGTCATTCGCCAGGGCAAGATCGCCAACTATCATCCATATCCGCCGACCAGCTGGAACGCTTCGCCGCGCGATGCGTTCGGCGTGCCCGGCCCCTACGAGGATGCCGTGCAGAACACGCCGCTCTTCGAGGAGAACGGGCCGGACAACTTCAAGGGCATCGACATCATGCGCACGGTGCGCAGCTTCGATCCGTGCTTGCCGTGCGGCGTCCACTTGTACCTCGGCAACGGCAAAGAAGTTCAGCTGCGGCATTCGCCGACCTTCGGGGCGCAGCTCAATCGGGGAGGCCTGCCATGACCAGCCCCGCGTTTGACTTGCCGGATCGGATGCAACGGCTCGAACAGCAGATCGAAGACCTACAGCGCTCCGCCGGCGCTGAGCTTCAGGCCGACGTCCAGCAAATGGTGCGGACCATTCTCGACTTTCATGCCGCCAGCCTGACCCGACTGCTCGCACTCGTCGCGGAAAGCGGTGTGGCGGGACGCGGCGTCCTGGAACGCTGCGCCCACGATGAACTGGTCGGCAATCTGCTGCTCCTGCACGGCCTGCATCCCTGGGATTTGACCGCGCGGGTCCGGTTCGCGCTGGCAGGCATCCGTCCGCAGTTGCAAGCTCAGGACATGCAAGTTCACTTGCTTTCGGCGAACGAAGCAGCCGTCGTGCTGCGCCTGCTCGCTGATGACAGGCGTGGCGCTCTGGACCGCTCCCAGTTGCAAGCGGTGATCGTGGAAACCGTGGCCGCAGCCGTTCCCGAGGTCAGCCGTATCGAGTTCGAGGAGGATGCCGTCCGGCCGCTGATGTTTCCGTTGCCGTTGATCGACGCCAAGACGCGGGAGCGGTCATGAAGCGCCCCGCCGTGGAACAACTTGCCGACGCCTTGCTGTACGAGGGATATTTGCTCTACCCCTATCGGCGCTCGGCGCTGAAGAATCAGTATCGCTGGAACTTCGGCGTGCTGTTCCCGCCTGCCTATTGCCGGCAGCCCGCCGGTGCCGAGCGCTCCTGGCTGCAGACGGAGTGCTTGCTTCGCGACCAGGCCAGTTCAAAGGTCACGGTGACAGTCCGGTTTCTGAGTCTGAGTGAGAGGAAGCCGGCATCGGCGGACGGACTTGCCGATGATGGCTGGCAAGAAGAGACCGCGCGTGCGATCGTCCGGTCCGCAGAGCTAGGCGAGTTGCCGACGGGGGGCCATTGGTCGGAGGAAGTTGGTCAACCGCCGCTGCGGGTCGCGATCCGACTGGCTGCTAGTTCGCTCGACAGCGCCCACTGGCGGCTGACGGTCCGCATCGACAACGAAACGGTGCTGAACGCAGCCGCGACCATCAGCCGCAGCGATGCCCTGTTGCAGTCGTTGGTGGCCACCCACGTCATCATCACCGTGGAACCAGGGAGCTTCATCTCGCTGCTCGATCCACCCGCAGCGCTGCGAGAGGCGGCGGCGGGTTGCCGAAACCTGGGGGCCTGGCCGGCACTGGTTGGCGAGCCAGGGCAATGCGATACGGTACTGGCTGCGTCGATCATCTTGCCTGACTATCCCCGGATTGCCGAGGAAAGCCCCGGCAATCACTTCGATGGCTGCGAAATGGACGAGATGCTTTCGCTACGCATTCGCACTCTGACGGATGCCGAGAAAACAGCCATGCAAGCCGCCGGCGCGCCCGCCCGCCAGCTGCTCGATCAGGCGGAAAGCCTGGAATCGCCCCAACTCTCCCGACTGCACGGCGCGCTGCGGGAAGTCCTACGGGCCGGCGACCGCGTCCGACTGCACCCCCGAGGACGGGCGGATATTTTCGATCTGGCGCTGGCTGGTAAGACGGCCATGATCCAGGCCGTCGAGCAGGATTTCGAGGGACGCATTCATCTGGCCGTCATCGTGGACGACGACCCCGGTCGGGACCTGGGAGCGCAGGGCATGCCGGGCCATCGCTTCTTTTTCAGTCCCGATGAAGTAACCCGGCTCGAAGCAGCTGGTCAGGAGGACTGGCCGTGCGGCCGCTCATCCTGATCGCCGGGATCGGCAATGTCTTTTTCGGGGACGATGGCTTCGGCGTTGCCGTGGCCCAGCGGTTGCAACAGACGACCTGGCCCGCCGCCGTTCGCGTCAAGGATTTTGGCATCCACGGCTTTGATTTGGCCGTCGAACTGCTGGACGGCTACGATGTCGCCATCTTCGTCGATGCCGTGCAGCGCGGCGGCTTGCCCGGCGCCTTGGTTGCCATCGAGTTGGAGGTAGTTGCCTGCGGCATGGAATCGCCCAGTCCGCATGCGATGCGGCTTGAGGAAGTGTTTCGCGTCGTGCGGGCCTGGGGCGGCCGGCTGCCGCAGCTGTTCCTGGTGGGGTGCGAGCCGGAGACTCTGGAACCGTCGGAGGCTGCTGGGGCGGAAGCCGTGTTGAGTCCGCCCGTGGCCCGGGCCGTGGACGAGGTCGTGCGGCTCATCCGCGATCTCGTCGAACAACTGCTTCATGAAAAGCCGTGTCAAGTGAGCTGATGCACGCGCCAGCCAATGTCCTGCAAGCGATCACTGCCGTCGCCGAGCTTACCCAGTACGCGGCTGGCAGGTTCTGGCCCGAGGTCCGACGATGAGCGCGATGCGAGACGACGAGGCGCACCCCGAAGAACTCGAGGAAGAGGTGCGCCGCCTGCGGGAACGCATTGCGCAGCTGGAAGCCGCGGAACTGGCGCGGCGGCAGGTCGAGGAAAAATTCCGCGGGCTGCTCGAATCCGCGCCGGACGGACTGGCCATCATTAACGCCCAGGGGGCGATCGTACTTGTCAATTCCCAGACCGAGCGCCTATTCGGTTACAGCCGCGAGGAACTGCTGGGGCAGCCCGTCGAACTCTTGGTACCCGAGCGACTGCGCGGCCGGCACCAGTTGCAGCGCCAGCGATTCTTCGCCGAGCCGACGGCCCGCCCGATGGGCTCGCAGCTCGAACTTCACGGACAGCGCAAGGATGGCCGGGAATTCCCGGTGGAGATCAGCCTCACGCCGCTGCAAACCGAAACCGAGGGCATGCTCGTGACGGCCACCATTCGCGAAATCAGCGAACGCAAGCGGGCCGAATCCGAGCTGCGCCGCGCCGAGGCGCGCTACCGTACGCTGGTCGAGCAGATTCCGGCGGTCACTTTCATGGCGGCCCTGGATGAAGGCAACAATGAACTTTATGTCAGCCCGCAGATCGAGGCCCTGCTCGGGTTTTCGCAGCGCGAATGGCTGGAGAACCCCATCCTATGGCACAGCCAGCTGCATCCGGAGGACCGCGAGCGCTGGAATGTCGAATTCGCGCCGACCTGCGGCACGGGCACCCCGTTCCGTTCGGTCTATCGGTTCCTGGCGCGGGATGGTCGCGTGGTCTGGGTGCATGGCGAGGCCAAGTTGGTGCGCGACGAAGCCGGGCGACCGTCGTTTTTGCAAGGCGTGGCCTTTGACATCACCGGCATGAAAGAAGCCGAAATGGACCTGATGGCGCTCAACCAAACCCTGGAACAGCGCGTGGCCGAGCGCACGCGGGAAGCCGAGGAGCGCGCTCAGCAGCTGGCCCAATCCAACGCCGAGTTGGAACAGTTCGCCTACGTCGCCTCGCACGATTTGCAGGAACCCTTGCGCGCCGTGGCCAGCTTCGCCAGGCTGCTGGCCCGACGCTGTCACGATCAGTTGGACGACAACGGCCGGGACTACATTGAACGCATCGTCGGCGGCGCCGTGCGCATGCAGACCCTGATTACCGACCTGTTGACCTATTCGCGGGTGGGCCGGCAGGGGCAGGGCTTCGCCATGACCGACAGTGCCGGCGTGTTCGCGGACGTCTGCGGCAATCTCCGGGTGGCCGTCGAGGAAAGCGGCGCGCAGCTGACAGCCGACCCGTTGCCCATGGTCTGGGCGGACCGCACGGAGTTGGTCCAGTTGTTGCAAAACCTGATCGGCAATGCGCTCAAGTTTCGCAGCGACCAACCGCTGCGCATTCACATCGGCTGCCATCAAGACGGGGACCGCTGGCTCTTTTCGGTTCGCGACAACGGAATTGGCATCGATCCGAAATACGGCGAGAAGATTTTTCTGATCTTCCAGCGGCTGCACAGCCGGGCGAAATATCCCGGCACGGGCATTGGCCTGGCGATTTGCAAAAAGATCGTGGAGCGTCACGGCGGTCGCATTTGGGTGGAATCAACGCCAAACCACGGCAGCACTTTCCACTTCACCCTGTCCGACGAACCAGAGAATTGAACGACCGCCGACCGATCGAACTGGACAACGGCGGCATCAGGATCTCATTGGGTTCGTAGCGAAAGAATAAGGGATCATCCGACTAAACAGTAGTTTCCCTGGATTCCGTGATATTCGCGCGGCCAAGCCCTGGGCCATATTTTCCACTCCAGCAGCACCGTGAGACGGCCGGCGCTGCGCTGCCTGGGCGGGTTTTTGCCAGCCAAGGGCGGTGCTAGCGCTCACATCGCGCGTCGCCCGGGCTACGGAGGGCCGGTTTTCCCCGCACGTCGCAGATATGCCGCCAGACCTGCTTGCATTTCCTCCCGGTGCGCCCGCAGCAAGCGTTCCACATCCAGCACGCTCGGCCGGTCCTTGCGCCGATTCCACGGCGGCCGCAGCCACCAGTCGTCCGCGCCCGCCGCTTGCAAGCGGAATTGCAGCAGCCGCGGCAAGCTCATGGTCACGAACAACGCCTGGGTCGTCCGCACGATCGGCTGTTCGGTCCAGGCCCGGCATTCCTCCCCGCCCAGGCGTTGCTTCAGGTCGCGGAAGCCGTCCTCCTGGCGAAAGCGGGCGCAGAACAGTTCGACCAGTTGCAGCCCACTCAGCCGGGTGGCCGAACTAACCAGATAGAAGCGTTCGTCGTAGTCCTCGACCTCGGCCACCACGGCTTTGACCGATTCATCATGGCCCAAGACGTGCCATTGGCAGAGCACCTCCTTCCAGCGGACCTGGCGGCGCCGGCCAGAGATAAAGGCCTGGCCGGTCCGCCAGCTTCCCGGCCAGCGGCCGCCCTGCCGCGGCGGTGGTAGCCGTTGGCCCCAGCGCGGGGTCGGCCCGCGCTGCCCCCGTCGCCGCTCCGTCGGTGGCAAGTGGTGCAAGCGCGCATCATGCCGCAGCCGGGTGAGGAAGTCGATCCGCGGTTCATGGGCCGGTGGGCGCACCAGGGGCCGCACCACGTTGCCGACGGCATAGGCGCCGTCGAACACGCCCAACTGCGGTCCCGGCGCACAGTGGGCCTGCCGGCGCAGCAGTTCGACCACCAGGTCATTCTTGGTGCGGAACGCTTGCCCCGCCGGCAACTGGGATTGGCGGAAGTACAGCCGGCCGAACTCGGGCAGAAACCAAGCGGGTTGGTCCGGGTTCGCCAAGATAGCGCCGGCCACCACCCAGGTGTGGGCACGCACCGTGCTGGCGCGATTGGGACAGCGCGCCGTGTATTCGTGCAAGGTGCAGGCGCCCCAGACCCGCTGGCTGGTGCGATGCACCTTGGTGTCATCGACGCCGGTGATGCGGTAGCCGTGCCAGCACCGGCCGGGGGCGTCTTCGATCAGCTGGGCGAGGGTGTACTCGACCCAAGGTTGCTCCCAGCAGCCATACTCGACGAAGGATTCCAACGCCTTCCAGCCCTGCACCGTGGGCTCGTACTCGTGACCGGCGTCCTTGAGCAGCTTGCGCAGGTTGGCCGGCAGCAAGCCCAAGAACTCCCACGGGTCCTTGAGCGCCCTGGTCAGGCCGATTTGACTGGGGAGGTGGTCGCCGTCCCACCGGGCGGCCCAGCCGCTGGCAGGCCGACCCTGTTTGTCCTGCCGGCGGCCGAAGAACTGGTCCTGGTTGGCACACGCCCATTCCGCGACGTGCCGCAGCGCCTGCTCGGTCCGGTCGGCTTCCGACGCCGCCGAGGTGAGAGTCGTCCACAGGGCCTTGACCGGCGATTGGCTCAAGCCCTTCAAGCCCAGGGCCTTGGCCGCCAGCAGGCCCACCACGGTCAACGCGGCGAGCGCGTCGGCCAGTCGCATGACGACCGAGTTGCCCTGGGCCTTCTGGATGTAGCAGGCGCAGGCGCGGACGCGCCGCTGCCACTCCTGCCAAGTCGGCCAGCAATCACGGTGCGACAGCACGTACTCGATCAAGCGTGGTCCGGCGTGGCCGTAATTCAGCAGGATGCCCGTGCGCAGCGCCTCGACCAGCTTGCCGGTCTCCTCGTCGGCCTTGCCGAACGGCACGCCCCACAACGTCAACACCCGCGCCCGCGTGCCGCCGTCCTGGCTGAAGCTGGTGGCCGGGGCCTCGCCGCTGGTCAACAGCGCCATCGACCAGGTCAAGCTACGCTCGGCAGCCATTTGAAGGTATTTTTAAGTCCTAACGTCACAATAGGTTGCGTTCGGAAATCGGCGCGCGGAACACATGCGCAGTCTCATTAAGGTTTTCATGGATGCGTTCCGCCCTTGATTGACAAGCGTTTTCTGAACGCATAAACGTTTGCCGATCTCAATGACCTTCAAATGACTGGCTACGCTCGGTGCCCTTGGTGGTGCCGCGCCCGCGCCCCCGGCCGCTCGCGATGTCGTACAACACCTGGGGAATGTCGTCCTTGTTCTTGGCGACCTTGGTGTCGTCGAGGATGAGCGGCAAGTTGTGCAGCACGGCGGCACCGCGCTCGATCCACACGCGGCTGGAGTTCCAGGTCGTCAAGGCGGCGTCGGGCGCCTGCTCGTCGGGTTTGCCCCAGCAGCTGGCCAGCGCGCAAGGTGATGGTCTTGCCCTTGCTGCTCGGGCCGCACAGGTCCACGATGAAATTCTTGACGCCCAGGATCGACAGGAGCGGCGAGGCCAGCGACGCCAGCATGACCAGCTTGACCTTGGGGTACAGAAGCGCCGGCTCGATGGCTTTGGCCCACTCCTCGAACGTCCCCTCGGCATGGAAGCCGTCGACGATCTGCTCGTCGCCGCCGTCCGCGCCCTGGAAGAAGACTTGCTGCGCGTCGGGCTGCGACTCCTCGGCGGGGCCGATGTTCGCGAATGGGTCGTCCTCGGTGGCGGCGTGGCCGTGGGCATCGATGCCGCCGAGGAACACGCGCAGCAAGGAGCGACCCCAGAGGAAGCCGGACTTCGCGTTGTCCACCCAGCCCAGCTGCCGCCGAACCTGGATCTGCGGCAGCAAGTGCAAGTTCACGGACTCGAACTGCGCCAGGTAGTCGATCATCGGGTCGGCGTTACCGGTCGTGACCGCCAGGCCGTGGTCGGCGCGGTCAATGATGCGGTGCTTGGCGGCGATCTCCGAGCGGGCGACGCCGTGGGTCTTCCAGTTGCCGTTGCGCTTCCAGGCCAACTCGACGGCGACGGTGTCCTCGGCGTCGTTGACCATCAGCCGGGTGATGACCAGCGGCATCGAGCAAACCCGCAGGTCCTCCTGGCCTTTGCACACCTTGGCTAGGCCGCGGGGACCGAGCAGCCAGTTCGGCGGGGTGACCGCCTGCGTCGGGACGGGTGCGTCGGGAAGCGTGGTCTGCACCAGAGCCAGGTTGACCTGCCCCGTACCAGCAGAGGCAGTCCCCTGGTTGAAGTCCTTGGTGGCGATGGCGTCCTTGACGAAGATGTCCCAGTCTTTCCTTGGCAGTCCCGGGAGCTACAGCCCTTTGAGGCGAGCCTTCACCTGGTTGTAGCAGCCGTTAAGAACCAGACCGCTGGCGTTGCAGTTGACGAGCGTCTGGCAGAAGTTACGCAAATGGGCGTCGAGGGCGGTCGGTGCCATGCCGGCCTGGATGCCGCCCAGTGCATTGTCGATTACTTGCTCGATAGAGAGCGTCGAATCTGTGAAAGCTGGGTTGCTGTTGTCTGGCTTCTGGGGAACGGGCGCGTTGAAAAAATTGGCTGCATTAGCCATAATGATCGTACCTCAGCTAGAAATGAGGAAGCGTACTCAGAAGGGCTGGCCGTCGCGGGCTGGCCCTTCTCTATTTCCAGGCCGCTCACCTATTGCGGCCCGATACTCGTGTATCTCTTGCACGGCCTGGTTTTCAGGTCGTCGATGATCGTCAGGTGATCGACAAGATGGTGTGATCTGCGGTAGGCGCGGTCAGGATTGCGGCATCTGGATGGTTTGTTGATCGGCCCGTGGGCCGTGATCTGCCTGGCAACCGTGACTGCCCCAGCGGCTTACTTCGTGGCACCGCCCACCAGGCCGCGCGCCGCGAACTCGACGAGGGCGGCGTAAGGGACGCGCCGCGCCCGCCCGATCTTGACGTAGGCCAGCTGCCCGCCGTCCATGAGGCGGTAGAGCAGAGCCTGCGAGATGCAGAGGAAGTCGCACGCCTCGCGGATGCGCGCCAGGCCCTCGCGGCACAGGTCGCCATTCTCCTTCTCTCTTTCCATCGCTTTCTCCTTCGTGCTACGGTTTTTGAAAAATCCCGTGTTATATGGAATTATAGTAGCGGCGCTGTACAATGTGAAGGAAGAATCTCCCTGGGCCGCACCTGCCGAAGTACCCCGAGGCGCCGATGGACAGCACCTGGTTTTGCTTCACCTGGGACGTTCCCGCCGACGGCTATCGCTGGCTCCCGGGACGACCGATCAACCAGGGGCCGCGCTCGAAGCCAAGTCCCTACCTCACCCGCCTCACTACTTACACCGACAGCTTCCTCAACCGCCGCTACGACGCACACCAAGTGCCGCGCAGCCTCTTCCGCACGTTCACCGACGTGCCGACGACCGAGGAGGGCATCCTGGCGTTCGCCAACGAGTACGGCGGCCTCGGGGTCGCCGAGCCGTTCCAGCCGAAGGTGAGCGACGTGACCGTGGTCGGCGAGCCACTCCAGGGCGAGCCGTTCGCGCGGTGGCAGCAGGAAATCGTGACCATGCGCCAGTTGACGGCGCTCTGGGATTTGTGTCAGAAGAAGGACCTGGAGGGCCTCGCCCGGCACATCCGCTGGACTGACGATCATGGCCCTCGCACCGTGCGGTACAGCCATTCTTGTGGCGAACCTGATGAGGGCGAAGTTGCCGGCACTTCATCCGATGAGGTGGTGCTCGCCAGTCCTAGTCATCACCCCGAGTGGTTGGTGCAATGGTCACCGGGCGACGTGATGCTGCCGGCGCTCTTCTACCTGGCCGACGAGATCAATCAGCATCTGCACTTCCGCGAAGGCATGCGGATGATGTGGAACCCGACGCAGAAGCAGTTGGCGCTGAGGCTGCCAGTAGGCACGCTCCGCGACCTGCTCTGGGCACAGTTTGCGGAAGCCATCGTCAGCGAGCGCAGCTTCCGCAAATGCAGGACGTGTGGGACCTGGTTCGAGCTGATGCCGGGGCTCGCCCGGACGAACCGGCTGTTTTGCAGTGAGGGTTGCCGCAGCAAGCTGTACCGCACCCGGCAAGAAGAGGCCCGTCGCCTGCACGGCGAGGGCAAGAGCGTCAAGGAGATCGCCCAGCACCTGGAGTCCGATGTCAGGACCATCAAGGGCTGGGTCTCGTCGAAGCAGTAATGACTGCTCGCCCATGCCGCATTGAACCAACCGGCCCTGGAGCGGCACCAGGGCACCGTGGCCTGGGCAGCCACCTCGATAATCCGTTCGACCCCCGCCGCTGTCCACTTCGTTGGGGTTCCTCAAGCCGCTGGCGACTCGCCAGTGGCAGCCATCCCGGACACCACCGGGCCAGCGGGGAGCCTCCATGTCTCCGACTCGTCACACGCTCGAACGCATCGCCACCGCGTTGGAGCAGTTCAGTTCGGACTTTCACACCCTGACCGCCGACGTGCACCGCCTTGCCGCCGCAGTCGCACCCGACCCGGATGACCTGGTCGGCAGCCAGTATGTCGCCCGGCGTCTCGGCGTGAGCACGGTCTGGGTCGCCGAGATGGCGCGCAAAGGCATCATCCCCAAGAGCTGCATCGTCGCGGGCACCGGGACCGGCAAGGTGTGGAAGTTCGACCGCGCCAAGATCGACCGCTGGCTCGACGCAGGTCGGCCCGGAGCCGCTTGACGCGCGGATAGAATCGGGCGGCTGCACCGGAGGAGAAGCACCATGCCGCGCAAGCCCAAGATCGAGAAGCAGACCATCCAGGTGATCGTCAACAACAAGCCGGTGGCGGTCACACTGTTTCCGCCGACGGCCACGCGGCGCATCTGGTACGCCTACTGGCCGGGCCTGAAGTTCAGCAAGAGCACCGGGCAGACCACGCTGGCCGATGCTATCGTCGCTGCCGAGAACATGGTCAAGAACGGCGGCCAGAAGGTAACGGTGGCGGACGCCCTGATGTCGGACGAGGAGTTCGAGGCGATCCAGCGGCGGCACTTCAGCAAGAAGACCGATCCGGCGGCCCAGGCACGGGCGGCAAAGACCTTGGAAGACTGCCTGGATGCCATCACCGCCTTTCGAGACATTACGGGTCTCAAGCCGATCACCCTGGCCACACCGGACGATTGTGAGCGCTTCCAACAACAGGCCCAAACGCTGCCGAAGAACTGGCGACAGAAGCACCTCAATAGCAAGTCAAGCGTTGGTCTACTGAGCCCAAACACGGTGCTGAAATGGTCCCGCTCCTTGCAGGCCGCCTTCGAGCGGGTCAATCGATCAGGGGGTCGTAAGTGCGTGCGGGGAGTGGTGGACCAGCAGAAGTTGCTGGGCGGCAATCCCTGGAATCAGTTCACCTGGATTGGTGGCACGAACAAGCCAATCCGTCAATTTGATCACGTTGAACTTCTGTCGCTGCTCGATCATTTCCAGAACCATTGGCCAGAAATCAGCGTGGGACCATTGGTTGCGAAGGTGTGCCTGTGGTCTTGGAGCCGGCGTGAAGAGGTTATGAGCTTACAGTGGTCAATGTTGCGGACGGTTGACGACGAGCGTCACTTTGAAATTGAAGGCAAACGCGGCGTCAAGAAGTGGTTCCGCGTTCCGGACGGCCTGTTCGGCGAGTTGGTGAAGACAAGAAGCGACAGCCCATTCGTGTTCGCTGCTTACACCGAGCAGATCAAGCGCTACTTCGAGAACAGCAAGACCCCGGGACCGGCAAAAAACGTCGAAGGTCAGTTCAAGCCCGAAAACCTGGGCAACTGGTTTTACAAGAAGCTCGTGAAGTGGTCGCAGACACTGCCCAAGGGGAAGGCCACGATACATGTGTTCCGGAAGACGAGCTTACAGTACGCTCGTGCTGGAGAGGACGTGAATCGCCAGGTCGCGGCGGATGCCAAACTGGGCGAGGCGGTGATGACCACACACTACGTTCGGGAATCAGACGTGCAAATGCGCAACGCCAGCAATCGGACCTTCCACCGCATTCTGGCCAGCCTGCCCTCGCCGGTAGCAGCCCGCTACGGTCACGTCGAACCCCAGCGCACCGACTTGGAGAAGCGACTGGATGAAGCCAGGACCTCGAAGAACTGGGAACTGGTGACCCGGTTGTCGAACGAGTTGATCAGATGCGGAAGAGGTACAACGGGATAGCGACGATCCGCAAGAAGCCACGGCGGCCAGCTCTCTGTAGAGGCAGGAAGCTGGCCGCTTTGGTTTCGAGTCGCAGACTTCCGAAGTCACGGTCGTGGGGCGTTCTTGTGAAATCCTGTGAAACGCCCAGCGTGAACCAAAGGCGCGATTCGCCGATCTTCCGCAAAGCATTTGGAATATAATACTTAAAACTACCCCCGGCAGGATTCGAACCTGCGACCGGCGGATTAGAAATCCGCTGCTCTATCCAGCTGAGCTACGGGGGCAAATGCTCTATTTTATTGATTAAAATTCACTTTTCTGGTTCGCGCCATTCTCTGATTTACACCCGCTACCACACCCGATCTATTCCTGCTCAAGTGGGCGGCCTGTTGCGAGCAGGCCGCCCGTGGCCACTGACGATGCTTGCAGGAGTGTCAGCAGGCCCGCACGCAATTCTACACGCGGCGCGTCCGTCCGCAAACCCGACCAGCCGTATGCCGCCTTCCCATACTTCGCCCACGCGGCCGGCGTGTGGGCCAAGAAGATCAGGGGCAAGCTGCACTACTTCGGCGAGTGGGACGATCCCGACGGCGCGCTACCCGACCCAGTCTGCGACGGGCCGCTCTGGTGGTTCGCGCGGCTGGAGGCCGCGATCGAGCGAGGCGACTACGCCGCCAAGGCGCAGGCGTGCCTGGAGTGACTCGGCGTCACCGCGACCTATCGCGGCTGGCGGCCGTGTTGTACGCGAAGGGTGCCAGCCCCCGGCAGACGTTGCAGCGGCCGCGGCAACGCCGCTGGCATCAGGACGCACTGGCGGCGACGCGCGGTGGGGGCGCGGGCGGGACGAGATGCATCTGCACCAGGCCCGGCGCGCGACTACTACGGCAGCGGCGCGGCCTCCAGTTGTTTGGCCTTTTCCCGGTCGGCGTCGGCCTGGGCCTTGTCGCCCTTCGCCTCATAGCTCTTGGCACGGTTGAGATAGGCGATGGCGTAGCGCTCGTTGAGCTTGATGGCCTGGTTGAAATCTTCGATCGCCTCGTCGTGCTTCTTGTCGGCGGCCTTGGCCACGCCGCGGTTGTTCCAGGCGATGGCGAACCTCGGGCTTAGCTTGATCGCCTCGTCGTAGTCCCGCATGGCGTCGTCAAACTTCTTCTGATCGAAGTACGCCAATCCCCGGCCGTTGTAGGCGGCCGCGTAGCGTTCGTTGAGCCGGATCGCCTCGGTGAAGTCCTTGATGGCCTCGGCCGGCTTCCGCTGCTCGCGCAGGATCGTGCCGCGCTGATAGTACGCCTGGGCGTCCTTGGGGTTCAGTTGCAGCGCGCGGTCGAAATCGCGCGCGGCGGCCACGCTATCCTCGCCCTGGTTCCGGGTCCGGTACGCCAGGCCGCGATTGAACCAGACATCCGCCGTCTTGTCGTGCAGGTCGAGCGAACGGGTGTAATCGGCGATGGCCTGGTCGAAGTCCCGCTGTGCCGCGCGGACCAGGCCCCGGCTGTTGTAGGTCGGAGCGAAATCGGGATCGAGTTGGATGGCGCGGTCGTAGTTCTTCAAAGTCTCCGTGAAGTCGGGCTTTGGCTTCCTTCGTTCCTGGCGGTAGAGGATGTCGCCGAGGTAGTCGCACGCGGTGGCTGTCGCCGGATCGACCTTCAGGGCCCGTTCGCAGTCGGCCCGCGCTTCGTCCAGCTTGTCGAGGTGATACGCCGCCACGGCGCGCTGCAAGTAGGCATCGACGAGACCCGGATGCTGCTTGAGGATGGCGCTGAAGTCATCCCACGCCTGGCCGTTCTCGCCGTCCGCCAGCGCTTTGCGGCCGCGCTGCCAGCGCTCGGCGACGCTCCGATCCACGCTCACCAGGGGCAGCGCCCGCGATGCCGTGCCGACGAGCACCGGCTGCTGGCTGGCTTGCTGCTCCTTGCGGGCCGTCGCGACGGTTTCCCGAGTGACGTACTTTTCCAGTTCGCCCAGCGTCACGGTCTGGTCCTGGTTCTCATCCGCCGCGCCCAACAGGCCGTCGCGGATGAAAGCGTAAAACAGGCCGTGCCGCTGGTCGTTGAAAGTGTAGCTGCGTTCGCCCGCCGCCGCGCTGAAGTACACCGCCGCGCCTTCCGGCGTCGCTTTTTCCTGCGCGCGCAGCGGCGCTAGTTCGGCGACGCCTTCGATCCGCGAACCATCGAGCCACAGCACCTTGGCCCCGGCGGCGGATTGCTCGAACTCGCGGTAAATCTCGGCCAGTGGCACCAGAGTCGCCCGATCCGCCAGGCGCGCGCCGGCGGGACAGAAGTACGCCTCGTCGCCGTTGCGGAACTGGACGACCTGGCCGGCCAGCGCCACCAGCACCACATCGGCCTTGTTGCGGCCGCACAGCAGGGTTTGCAGGGATTTGCGGAGGTTGGCGGCCGACGGTTGCCAGCGGGTGTCGGCCGTGCCGCGCGCTTCGGTCAGCACGGCCACATCGTCGGCGCGGAACCCGCCCACGCCCAGCGCCGCCGCCAGGGAAGCCATGTCCGACTCGGCAAAGCGGAAGGCCGGCAGTTCCTTGCCGTAGCCGCGCACGCCGACCAGCAGCGCGTAGGACCGGCCCACGGGCGGTGGAGTCGTGCCCGTCGGCCGGGTCGTCTTGTCGGTGCTCGCGCCGGTGGGGCGCGGGTCGCTGCCGCTGCGTCGTTTCAGCGCGTAGCGAAACTCCGGCGGCGACTCGCTGGTCTTGACCTCGAGGTCTTCCTCGATGACGTGGTGATTGTCGAGCACCAGCCGTAAGCGATGCTTCCCCGGCGACAGATCGAGCTGCGCGTTCGTGGTTTGCGGTTGCTGGCGGTCGTCGATGAAGATGGTCGCTCCCGCGGGGTCGGAGACGATCTTCACCAGCTGCCCGCCGGCCGGCGGTTCCTCATCTTCCGACAGGAAGAAGATGATCGCCGGCAGCAGGATCAGAGCGCAGAGTGGATACAGGATCCACGGGTTCTTGAGCTTGAGATTGATCCAGTCTTTCGAGAACGGCTTCGGTTCGGGGACCGTCCGGCTCGCTCCCGCCGGCCGCGCCGGCGGTGGCGGTCGAAACGGTGCGGGCGCGGGCGTCGGCGGGGTGGGCTTGGGCGGCAGCGGGTTGCGAAAATCGGCCGGCAAGCTGATGGTCGGCTGTGTCGAACCATCCTCCGCGTCGCCGACGGCGCCGCCGATCAGCGAACCGGCGGCAGTCGCCGAGGCGGACGGCGGCGGTTCGACCAGCACCAGCGGCCGGTCTTCCAGGTCTTGCAGCGCGGCCGCCGCGCTGGCGTAGCGCTGCCCCGCTTCCTTCGCCGTCAGCTGGTCGATGACCCGCGCCAGGTCGGGCGGCAGGCCGGGAACCAATTCACCGGCGGCGGGCAGCCGTTCGCCGCGCGAACCGTGCAGCCGCAGCCAGCCCAGTTCGGGATCGACCGCATCCTTGCCGACGCCCTTGAACAGCGAATCGAAGCGCGGCCCGACCAGCAGTTCCAGGGCCGAGAAGCCCAGGCAGTAGAGATCGACGCCCGGCCCGATGGCCCCGAATTCGCCGTTGAGTAGTTCGGGCGCGAGGTACTTCTGGCTGCCGGACGGTTTGCGGACTTCCCCGCCGACCGGAATGCCGGCGGGGTCGCTGAGCTTGACGCGGCCCTTGTCGCTGATGAGCAGGTTGCTCGGCTTGACCGCGCCGTGCAGCCGGTTCTGTTCGTGCAGGAACTGCAAGCCTTCCAGGCACTGGCGCAGGATGCTGCGCACCAGCGGTGCCGGCAGCGCTCCCTCGGCCGCGCGGGCGGCCAGGTTGCCGGCCATCAGTTCCATGATGATCCAGCCGCGCTCTTGATCCAGGGCGTAAATCTGCACGATGTTGTCGTGCTCAAGGTTCGCCAGGAACTGGGCTTCCTCCCAGAACTGCTGCATCTGGCGGGGGTCTTGCTGAAAGTGCTCGTGAATCTCCTTGACGGCCACGAAGCGCTTCAGCGCCAGGTCGCGCGCCCGATACACCGTGGCCAGATTGCCCCGGCCGATCTCGGACAGCAGCTCGAAATTGGGGTGACTTTTCATGCACAAACCTCCGGCTCGCTGTCAGTTTACCAGCGAAGGCAGCCGGTTGGAACGGGCGCGCGCGGAAAGGCGGAGCCGGGGTGTCGAGTCAGGTGCCGGAATTTCCAGATGGCCTGGGTTCGTTGCCGCCGCAACGCCGCGAACAAACCTTGCCTCGGTGCGTATCATGGAAGGGGAATGAGAGCACTTCGAGGCAGCCATGTTCAAACAACTCAAGCAACTGCTTGATTTTTCCGGGAAGAGCAAGCGAGCGGATCAGCCCGTCGCGGTGCTGGGCCGTCTGCAACGCGCCTGCGCCCAACAAGCGGTGGATCGGGAACGCCGAATCCAGCTAAAGTCTGGTGCCACCGCGCCGGCGGATCGTCCGGTCAGGGCCGCGCACGAGACGCAGCTGGATATCGAACGGACGCCGTGCGCTGCCGCCGAGGCCATCGCCCGTCGCACGGACAACGATACGCGAGTGGTCGTCCGTCAGCAACTGCCGGAACCCGTGCCGACACCCGCTGGGCCGTCGCTGCTACAGCGCGTGCGGACCTGGTTCCGGGGGCCGGAGGTCATTCGCGCCGAGCGCCGCCAGGCGCCCCGGCATCCCTTCGGCCGCCTGCACCCGCACATGCGCGCCCTGGTCGGGCCGTGCAAATGGCCGGCGCAGGTCACGGACGTTTCCGCCACCGGCATCGGCCTGATTATCGGCATGCGTCACCGGCTGGGTGCCGACTTGCAGCTGACGATCCAGGACCGCAGCCGGGGCAGCGCCTATCCGATCAAATCGAAGGTGAAGCGCCTGGCCCTGCGGCCGGACGGCACCTGGTTCACCTGCTGTGCCTTCGACCGTCCGCTCGATGAAGCGGGGTTGAAGTCGATGTTGTAGTGACGACGTAGGCGAGCGGCGGGCGTGAGCCCACTGTTGCATCTACTAGGCCGGTATTCCTCACAAACCTGAAGCGCCAGCGGAGGATGGGGTTCCTCATGAGGAACATTGGTTGAGAGGCGAGAGGTCTGGCGACTTCTGTGGGTCGGCGTAGCCGGGAGCACTTGGCCAGGTCGCTGCCCGCTGCGTTGGTCCTTGCTCCGCGCGGGGCGCTAGTGCAATATCAAGGGACAGGTTGCTCAACAGTAGGTCTTTTTGGGTGCCATGCCCACGGCTTTGCGTGGGCATGGGAAGCCTGGGTGTTCTCCATGCCCACGCAATGCCGTGGGCATGACACCCAAGCCTCTGATCAAGCAAGATGTCTCTTGCAATTGCACTAGGCCGGCGGCGCTGCTGGTGCTGCGGTCCGCATCACTTCGTAGCCCAATTCCCGCGCCGGGCGCTTCAAGTTCTTCACGACCCGCTCCCGGTAGGCCGCCGCGAATGCTCAGCGGCCGGGGTGCATCTGCCGATTGAAGATGCTCGGATCGAAGGGATCGCCGGGCGTCGCTGCCTCGGCTTCGGGCTTACTGCGCGGTTGGGCGAACTCGCTGACGGCAGGCGTTGCCACCGCGGGTTTGCTAACCGGCGCAGGTTCGCTGGCTTCCACCACCGGCGCTGCCTTCGGTGCTTCGGTCGTCGGCTCGACTTCCTTCTTCGCCGGCGGCTGCCATTTGGTGATCCAACTCGCGCCGGTCGTCGGGGCCTGAGCAGCGGACGAAGCCACGGGCGGCGCGCTGATCGCGGCCGTGGACGGTGCAATGGGAGCAGCCGTGGGCGGCGCGGCAGCCGTGCTGCGCGGCAGGCCCACTAGTGCCTGCTGCGTCCATTCTTCCAGCGTGCGAAACGCCGCGGCGGTGCGGCCCGGCAGCGGCGGCCGGTCGGCGTTGCCGTGCAGCGTCAGCGCATAGGTCAGCAGCGGGCTGTTGTGCGGCCGGTCGCGGTCCAGCTGGGCCAGCGTCGCCATCAGGTTCTGGTGCGTCAGCCGACGGTTGCCCAGGCCATTCTCATCGTAAACCCGCATCAACTTGAACGCGCCGCCCTTGCCGCACGCATGACAGCGGGCGCAGGCGTTCATCAAAATCGGCTGCACCTTGTTGACCCACAGGCCAAGCGATTCGGCGTTGTAGGGCAGGTTCGGCACGGTCGGTTCCGGTTCGGGCTCGGCGGCGGGCGTTTCCGGAGCGTTTTCATTCTCCAGGGAGCGCTGCACGCCCTTGAGCAAGCGCTGGCTTTCGGCGTGCTCGGGCCGCAACTGCACTGCCGCCGCTGCTTCATCCACCGCCTGTTGCTTCAGGCCATGCAGATGGCACCAGCGGGCGAGTCGCAGCCGTTCGTCGCCGTCGTTCAGATTGGCCTGGCCGCGCAGGTAGGTGAAGGCTTCTTCGAGCGAACCGCACAGGCAGCGCACCTGCTCGGCCGGCAGCCAGCTTTCGCCGATGGACCGCCGGATGCGGTACTGCTTGCCGACCAGCGCGATGTCGCCTTGCAGGATGCGGTCGTTCGCCAGGATCGCCACCTTGCCCTGACTGGCCGGCGGTGTTTCCTGCGCAAAGCCTGCGAGACCGGCGATAGCCAGCGCCAGAGCGCACGCGAGATGGCGGATGTTCGCTTTCATGGGGCGGGGACTATAAGATCACTCGCTGCATCGGTCAAGAGCGATACCGGAGCGGCGAAGCGTCCGATGAGATGTGTTTCGGTTGTTTCATGAAACGCTGGTGAAGCGCAATGGCCGACGATCTCACGCTCGATGATTTTCGCAAGCAACTTGACCGTGCCCTACAGAACGGCATGAACGGCCTGGTGCTGCGGTTTCTTGGCCTCGAAGCTGGACTTCCAGAATCGGCGAAGCGATGCCTACAGCGCATCGACCGGATGATCGCCGTCATGACGCCGGAAGAAAGGCTCGATCCGGCGTGTATCGACGTCAATCGCCGTTTTTTGATTGCACTACACAGCGATACCGATCCGCACGAAGTGCAGCAGTTCTTGCGGCAGTTTGACCAGGTGCGTGAACTGATGCGGCAAAGCGCAAAGCTGAACATCTGGGATCGGATCCGGTTGATTACTGGCTACCCGAAGCTCAGGCCGTTTCCGCCCGCTGATTTCAAAGAATAAAGTTGGCGCCCGTGCCGCGCCTTTACCCACGTCCGCGCGGGGTGATACACTAACAACGATTGACCGCAGCGAACTTTGGAGCGACAACGTCGTAAAGAGCTGATAGCTGACAGCTAATGGCTGATAGCTATTCATCATTCCCGAAAGGACCGCGCCGCCATGCACGCGCTCCGCTGTCTGGTCGCCCTCCTGGCGCTCGGCCACCTGGCGTCCGCGGCCCGCGCGGGCCTGTACTTCTCCGGCGAGACCTTCGCCGAGTTGCCCTCGCAGTGGCGCGGCTTCCTGGTCGATCAGCGAGCGCTGCGGATGGTGGCAGCGCCCAACGCGCCCGCGAATCCGCTCCGCAAGGAGTACGTCGAAGCTGCCGGCCGACTGGAAAAGTTGAAGAAGGAACGGGCGCTGACCGCCGATGAGATCGCCGACCTGGGCGCGGTCTACCTCCGGCTGGGCGAGATCGGCAAGGCCATCGACCTGCTGCGACCCGCCCAGCGCGAGCACTCCCAGCACTTCCGCATTCACGCCAACCTCGGCACCGCCTGGCAACTTCAGGGCGATTTGGCGCAAGCGGTTCTCTGCCTGGAACAGAGTGCTCAGCTCGCACCGGGCAAGCATCAGAAGGCGGAGGAAGCGCACCTGCGGCTGGTGCGGCTGCGGCACCGTCAGCCGAAGGATGCGACCGGGCTCGACGATCTGTTCGACGTCCGCTTCGTGGATGAGAAGGGCGCGTATCAACCAGGCAAGCTCGCCGCCGAACAGGTGAAGAAACTGCCGGCGGGTGCCGTTGCCGTGGTGCAGCAACTGGGCCTCTGGCTGCCCGCCGACGGCCGGCTGCTCTGGCTGCTGGCGGAACTGGCCAACGCGCACGGTGACGTGAAGCTGGCCGCCGCCATCTTCGACGGCTGCGTGACCGAGTTCGGCATGAACGACATCGAGTTGCGCCGCCATCGCTCGCAGACGCGGACCGCGGCGGATGCCGTCGAGGTGAAGCCCGCCATCGAACCGAAGGAAGAACACAAGGGCCACGCTGGGCCATTCAAGCCGCGCTCGCGCCGTCCGCTGCTCGGCCGGCTGGACCTGGCCGACTTGCCGCCCATCAACGCCGACGGCGTCACGGCGCTGCCCTGGGCCGTGCTGGCGGAAACCCAGGTCGAGGGCGATTTCAATCCGGCGTTCCCCAAGTACCTCAAGCAGCTGGCAGGCAAGCAGGTCAGCCTCGGCGGCTTCATGCAGCCGCTGCGCGAGGACAGCGACCTGGCCGCCTTCATGCTCATCGAGTATCCCGTCGGTTGCTGGTACTGCGAAGTGCCGGAGGTCACCGGCATCGTGCTGGTGGAACTGGCCGCCGGCAAGAATGCCACCTTCACGCGCAACCTCATCAAGGTCACGGGCACCCTGACGCTGAACGCCACGGACCCGGAGCGTTTCCTGTTCACGCTGAGCAAGTCGCGCGTGACCGAGGCCGACTAAACCGCTTGCGGTTTAGAGCGTTTCGCAGATGGATGTAGCACCTGATTGTAAGGTCCGCACAGCGGACCCTACAGAATTCTCGTAGGGTCCGCTGTGCGAACCGCTACAGCCGGTCGCAAAATGCTCTAGCCAATAGGCAGGGAGCCTGGCATGAACTTGAAGTTCGAGACGATTCGCGGCACCTGGGCGACCTGGCACGAACTGTTCGATTCGGCGGCTGCCGCCGCGTCGGCAGCTGGCCCTGCCCGTCTGATCGGCCTGTCGCACTCGGAGGATGACAACGAAGGCGTCATCACCGTCTGGTACTGGGACGAGCCGGTGTTGCCGAAGCTAGCAGCCGGCCAGGTGCTCTTTCGCATCTTTCGCGGCGGCTGGTCCAGCTGGCAGACGCTGTTCGCCGAGGCCGGTGCGTTCGCCGCCGAAGTGGGGCCGCAGAAACTCATCGGGCTGTCGCATTCCGAGTTCAAGGACGACGGCCTGGTCACGGTGTGGTACTGGGAGTAGTTCATTGGTTTCCAGCAGTTCGCGGACGGCTGTAGCACCGGGCGCTACGGTCCGCACAGCGGACCCTACGGGAATTTTGTTGGGTCCGCTGTGCGGACCGCTCCAGCCGGTCGTAAACTGCTCGAGCCGTCAACCAATAGCGAGCGCTCGTCAACGAGCGCTGGAGGATAGTCGCAATGGCCATGACCGCCGAGCAACTGGAGCAGCAGAAGAAAGAAGCCGAGGAACTGCTGGGCGCGGAGTCCGACAAGCTCGGCTTCGCCAAGGGCCTGTTCTTCGGGCAGTTCAACACGCCGCTCTTGTTTCCCTACCCCGAACTGAAGCCCGAGGAGAAGACGCCGGTCGAGGATGCCGTCGCCCAGGTGCGGCGCTTCTGCGAGCAATCGATCGATGCCGCCGCCATCGACCGCAACGCGGACATTCCGCCGGAAGTCATCGCCGGCCTGGCGCAAATTGGCGTGCTGGGCGCGACCGCACCCGTGGAGTGCGGCGGTCGGGGCTTCTCGCAGCTGGCGAACACCAAGCTGATGGATGTGATCGGCGGCCACTGCTCCTCCACGGCAGTTTTCGTCAACGCGCATCACTCCATTGGCATCCGCGCCTTGCTGCTCTTCGGCAGCGAGGAACAGAAGCGCCGCTGGCTGCCCGACCTGGTCAACGGCACCAAGCTCGCCGCCTTCGCGCTGACCGAACCCGAAGCCGGTTCCGACGCCGCGAACGTGCAGACCACCGCCACGCCGTCGCCCGACGGCCGTAGTTACGTGCTCAACGGCATGAAGCACTACATCACCAACGGCGGCATTGCCGGCGTGCTGACGGTGATGGCCCGCACGCCCGACCCCAGCGGCCAGTCGAAGGTGACGGCCTTCCTGGTCACGCCGGACATGCCCGGCTTCGAGGTGCTGGACGCACGGATGCCCAAGGTCGGCATTCGCGGCACCGCCACCGCCAAGCTGAAGTTCACCAACATGCCGGTGCCCGCCGAGAACGTGCTCGGCCAGGTGGGCAAGGGTCTGAAGGTCGCGCTCACCGTGCTGGACTTCGGTCGCACCACGTTCGGGGCGAGTTGCACCGGCGCGGCCAAGACCTGCCTGCGCGCTGCCTGCGGTCATGCCAAGGCGCGCGTGCAGTTCAAGCAGCCGCTGGCGGACTTCGAGCTGGTCAAGAAGAAGCTGGCCTTCATGGCGGCCAACGCCTTCGCGATGGAAGCGACGACGGCCGAGTGCGCGTCGTTCATCGACCGCGGGTTCGAGGATTACATGCTCGAAACCGCCATGCTCAAGGTCTGGTCCACCGACGCCCTCTGGCAGATCGTCAACGACACGATTCAGATCTTCGGCGGCAAGGCGTATTTCAACGATCAGCCCTACGAACGCATGCTGCGCGACGCGCGCATCAACCAGATCGGTGAGGGCGCCAACGACGTGCTGCGCGCCTTCATCGCCCTGGTCGGCATGCGCTCCGTGGGTGAGAAGCTCAAGGGTGTGCTGGAGGCGATCCAGAACCCCTGGCAGCAGCTGGGCAAGCTCTGGAGCTTCGGCAAGAGCCAGATCGAGCAGCGCCTGACGACACCGGACATCCCCGTGCATGCGGCCGGCACCCTCGGCCCGGATGCGGGCGAGTTGGCCAAGCGCGTCCGCGATTTTGGCCTGGGAGTGCAGGCGGTGCTACGGCAGCACCGTGAGAACGTGCTGACCAAGCAATACGTGCAGGAACGCATCGCCGACGTGGCCTGCGACCTCTACGCCTCGGCCTGTACGCTCAGCCGGCTGGACCACTTGCTGACCAGCGGTCAGAGTTACCCGGCGCAGGAGTCCGCGGATGTGACCGCCGGCCGCTACTTCCTGAAGCTGGCCAACCGCCGCATCCAGCAGAACCTGATTGCCCTGGCGGACAACGACGACGAACACACCACGGCCGCCGCCAACGCGGCGCTGGGGCGGTTCTAGTCAACGTTTGGCGGGCGAGACGGAGGCAGGTGCATTGTCAGCACAACGTTTAGAGCATTTTGCGGCCGACTGTAGCGGTCCGCACAGCGGACCCTACGGTAATTTCGTAGGGTCCGCTGTGCGGACCGCAGCGCCCGATGCTACACTCGTTTGCGAACTGCTCTAGCCGCGAGCTGGAGGCGAGCGCTGCGGCTGGTGGACGGGCGTTTCTCGATACGGTTTATCAGCCTTGTAGAGTTGCAGCCGCTGCTTGCACGCTTCGCGCTCCTCCGGCGGCGCGCAGCGCAGCGATTCCTTGGCCCAGCGCCGCGCTTCCTCGAAGTCGCCGGCCTCGGCCTGGGCGGCTGCCAGCGTTCCCAGGCAATACCAGGGATCGTAACCGGATAGCTCGCAAGCGCGCGTCGCCAGTTCCACCGCGCGTGTTCCGTTGCGAATATTCTCGTCCGGACAGGTCGCCAGCAGCCAGGCCAGGTTATTCCGCGGCGCGTATGCTCCCGCATCCAGTTGCAGGGCGTGTTCATAGTCCGCAATTGCGCGGGCATAGTCATGCCGGAGTGTGCCGATGTACCCGCGGCGGCTATAAGCGTCCGCCTGCCGGGGGTCCAGACGAATCGCCTCGGTGAGATCGGCATTCGCCTGCTCCTGGTCGCCCTGTTCCAAATGGTAGTGCGACCGACGCACGAATGCCGCAGGGTCGGGCGGGACCGGTGTCCAGTCGCCTTTGCCGAGAAAAATCGCGGCCAGGTCGGCGACGCTCTTGCCGAGATGCCGGCGGGCGGAGTGGTCGCCGGCATCCGCCGCGCTGGCGTCGCGAACGAACTCGATGAACTGGCCGCGATGGTCCGACAGCAACAGCTGAAACAGAATCCGTGACAGCTGGTAGCTATACCCCTGTCCCTCGTCGGGTAAATGAAAACCACCACCCCACCAGAAACTCTGCAAGCCGTGCCGCCGCCAATATTGCTTGATTTCGACGGCCTGTTCGTCATCGAGCGAAAATCGATGCCGGCTATTGAAGGACTCTTCGACGGCTTGCGTCACGCCTTCCTCCAGCCAGGCCGGCAACTCCAGATGGCTCAAGCAGGCATGCGTGATCTCGTGAGCGATGGTCGGTTCCAGGCGATCCAGGGGCTGCGTGTAGAGAGCAATGTGAACGTAGTCGCGCTGGAAGCACATGCCGCCCGAACTGCCGAAGTTGCCTTCGGGATAAAACTGCGCGACGTAGGAGTAGTAGGTTTCCGGTCGGTCGAAGAGCAGGATGGCCAGCGGCCCATCCCAGTTTTCACCCGCCAGCGAGCCGAGCATGTCCATAACCGTCGCCAACGCCCGCTGACAAAGGCGCGCGACGGCCTCGCTCGCTTCGTTGCCCGTGGGTTGGAAGAGCAGCATCGATTCAGTCTCGACGATGCCGTAGGCCCCACCCAGAGCGCGATTCGTCGCGGCGAGCCACTGGCGCGCGGCTTCGCGCCAGGCATGCGGCCGGTCGACATCGCCGATCTTGGTTTCGATGAATGTCCGAATCACGTCCCAGTTCGGACGGGGGAGGTGAAACGCTTCGGGAATCGCCGTCAAGTCGAGCAACATGAATGGGCGCCTCGCGGAAATTGAACCCTACAGCCCTGTTTGCCGCAGGTAGCCGAAGTTCACCACGTCGAGCGTCTCTTCGTCCTGGCTGTACAAGATGTGGAAGTAGCAATCGTGCTGCGTGAGTCGATGGTGTGGATCGACGACCGAAAGATGGTACATCATGCCGTCGAAGGGCTGCCGGGCGCGGATCAGTGTGCGGGCCGGCTCATTGGCCAGGCGTTCGCTCAGGCGCAAATAGATCTCGACCAGCAGCCAGTCCGGCAAGTTCCAGCGGGCGATCTTGCGGCGCACCGAGTCACGAATTTTTACGACGAAGCTCATCGAGGATCTCGTCGACGGTCTGGTAGTTGCCGCGCGCGATTTCCGCCTTCGCTTCCGCCACTTCTTCCTCGGTGGGCATCCACGGCCAGCGCTCGAAGATCTCCTGGACCTTCGGCCGGATGTCTTCCAGCACGCGCTCCAGTTCCGCCGCGCCTTCAATCGTGTGGCCCGCGGCCGTCTGCCGGCGGGCCATGTCGCGCACCGAATCCATGAAGCGCAGATTGCCCTCGAACTGCGCCTGCAACGCCTTGCCGATGTCGTGGTAGCCTTCGATGTTGCCGGAGGTGAAGCGGTCGAAGATCTCGCGGTAAATGCGCCGCATCTCGTCGGGCAGCCGGAGGCATTCGCGCACCAGTTCTTCCACGTCCCGCGCTGCCATCGCGCCGGCGTGCTCGGCCTTCCAGGCTTCGACGACCTCCTCGATGGCGCGGCTCTTGCCGCACTGCAAACGGAACAACAGGCTGTCGGTCATGGCTTGTCCCTCGCGAGCATAGGATTGCTCCATGATACCGCAGGCCAATCCCCAGGCCAATTCCTCAAGAGGCCACGCGGCTTCCATCAGCCGTCATGGCTTTTCCGCGCCGGGCTTCTCCGGTGCAGCAGGCAGGAACTTCTCGCGCTCGGTGCGGTAGATGGCGACGTAGACCTGGCCGTCCTCGGTGATGTAGCCTCGGTACATGCCGACGCTCTGGGGCGACATGCCGAACACCGGTTGGCCGTCGCGGTCCAGGGCAATCAGACCGCCGACGCCTTCGGGTTCGTCGGGCAACTCGTCGATGGCCTGCCGCACGGCGTCGGCCACCGTACTCTTGCCGTACAGCATCCGGGCGACCACGTCATGGGCGACGGCGTGGCGGATGAAGACCTCGCCGGTGCCGGTGCAGGACACCCCGCAGGCCCGGTCGTCGGCATAGGTGCCCGCGCCGATCAGCGGCGAATCGCCAATGCGGCCGGGCAGCTTGTAGGTCAGGCCGCCGGTCGAGGTGCCCGCCGCCAGGTGCTGGTGCCGGTCCAGGGCCACCGCGCCGACGGTACCCAGCCTACGGTCAGCGCCCGGGCGGGCCTGGTCCTTTTGGTGCGCCTCGCGGACCTGACGCAATCGGCGGTCCGTCCAGAAATACAGGTTGCTGACGCGCTCCAGGCGGTATTGCCGGATGCGGTTCGGGTCGCCGAAGAGGAAGGCTTCCGCGCCCTCGCCGGCGAGCAGCACGTGCCGGCTGTCCGGCATCTCCATGACCGCACGGGCGGCCGAAATCGGGTTCTTCACATGAGTCACGCCGGCGACCGCGCCGGCCCGTTTGCGGGGATCGCGCTTGCCCTCGCCCTTCCTGGTCACCTTGCCTTCCATGAGCGAAGCGTCCAGCTCGACCCGGCCGTCCGCGGTGAAGGCCGCGCCCCGGCCGGCATTGAATAGCTCGGAGTCTTCCAGCACGCGGATGGCCGCCTCGACGCCGTCCACGCTGGCACCGGTCTTCAGGGCCTGGTGCCCGGCCCGCAACGACTGCGCCAGCACCTGCTCGAAGTGTTCCCGCCGCAAGCCCTCCTGCTTCATGGCCGCTTCCGTCAATGGCCCTGCGCCGCCGTGGATGATGAGCACGGCTTTCTTTGCCGGGCCCTGCTCTGGAGCGGCCGGCGGCGCTTGAGAGTCGGCAACGTCTCGACGGTGCAGCGTCCACAGGACCGAGCACAGGACCAGGCACAAGCAACTGGCGCGCATGATGGACCGTCCTTTTCGGTTGAGAGCCTGGGCGAAAAGGGGACGGGACTCGTTGTGCGAAGCACCCTATGGGCCGTTCCGGCAACGAGTCCCGTCCCCTTTTCGCACCGGCTCTGAGATGAAGGCCGCTGGTCGGCGGTCTGCTGGGAAATCGATGGACTGTGTTTCCTTACCCACCCGCGATCGGCGAGAGTAGCGTGATGGCGTCGCCGTCGTGCAAGGGCTGGCCCGCCGGCTGGCGCACCTGGCGGTCGCCCACGAAGAAGAGGATGGTCGGCTGCACGCTGCCGTCGGCGGCGAACAGCAACCGGCGCAGGCCGTCGCTGTGGCGGTCGGCCAACCCTTGGATCAGGTCGAGCAGCGAGCCGCCCGCGGCGACCTCGACTTCCTCGGCAGCGCGGCCGGCCGCTTGCTTGAGCTGGGCCAGGTAGTAGACGGTCACCTTCAGGGCAGGCATCCGAAACGTGGAAACGAGCCGGTGCGAAACGGGGTCGGGACTCGTGGTGCGAAGCACCCGACGGGCCGTTCCGGCAACGAGTCCCGA
>JAEUIF010000495.1 GCA_016795185.1 Planctomycetia bacterium
TCGCGCGTTACCCGTGCGAAGCCGCCAGCGGCTTGTTGATTGGGGGACGGTCAAGGCAGCGGCACATCCTTCAATACGAAAGGCACCTCGACGATGGCCGTGCGCCGGCCGAGCAGTTGTAACCGCACCGGATCGCCGACGCCCGGCCGCGGCAGAATGTGGAAGGTTGCGCTGTAGGTCGCTTTCGTGCCGGCGACCTGGCTGACCTCGTTGTAACGGGCCACTTCAACCAGCTTGCCGGCAGCGTCGCGCAGTTCCAGGTTCGGCATCGAACCCATACGGTCACGGGCACGCAGCTGCCAGATCAGGGCCTGGTTCATCGCCCGGCGGTTGTTCATGCCGAATGCCAGTTGCAGCAGGTCTTCGGTTGGCGCGTTTTGATAGTCGATGTCGAAATGCAGCCGGCCGTCCTTGTCGCGTTCGATCGGCCCGACCTTGACGGTCGAACCGTCGCCCGCTTTGAAGCCCTGGCCGCCGTTTTGCAGGATGTTGTCCACGATCAGCAGTGGTTCGAGCGGCGTCTGCATCTGACCGACCAGGGTGCCGTGCAGTTCCTTGATGGTGTGCGATGCTTCCTTGCCCAGCTTGAGCTTCACGCTCACGGCTTGCTTGCCGGCCTGACTGCCATAATCGGCGAACTCCGTGCGGAACATTCGCTTGCCGAAGCCGCCAAATGGCGTCAACTCATCCAGACTACCACCATCGAGCGAACCCGGCACCTGATCCAGTTGCTGGCCTTGGTCGTCGATGGCCTTGTGAACACGGATGTCGGCCACGCCGTGCCAGACCAATCCCGGTTCGGTGGCGACTTCCAGCATACAGGCGGCGTCGACGACGCCCGGCGTGCGCCCCCAACCGGGCGAACGCTGGGAAAGGCTGCGAATGCGCACCGCGCCCGCTTGGTAGCCGGGGACGCGAGCGGGTTCGCCCAGCCGCAGGCGACAGGTCAGCGATTCGCCGCCATCGGGCGACAGGCTGCTCTCGGCCAGGCCCGAGGCCGCGCAAAAGCGGTCCAGCGCGTCCCAGATGCCGAGGTCGCCGGTTTCCAGGGTAAGTTTGCGGCTATCGAGTTCAGCCAGGCGTTCATCGTCGCTGTGCAGCTTGAGATTGAGTCCCGTGCGGCGGGAAAAATCAGCCATCGCCTCCGTGATGGGCGTATCGCGGTAACCAAGGCGAACTTTCTTGCCGGCCAGCAGGCGGGTGCTATCGACTCGCACTTCAATGCGGGCGGCCAGTTCCTCGGCGCGGCGACGGACTTCGAGGTCCTGACTTTGCGCTGCGCGCCGCAGGGCGTCGAGTGCGGGTCCGCCCACGGTTTCCAGCGCCAGGGCCGCTTCCTCGCGTTCGGCGAATTGGCCGCTACCAAGCTGGGCAATCAATTGATCGATCGTGACGGTCGATGGGGCCATGCCGGCTTCCGCCAGCACGCTCGCGGTCAGACAGCATTGCACCCCCAGGGCCAGCATCGCTCCGACCAATCGCATGGCGTCGCTCTCCCCCGGAATGTTCGCCTTCGACTCCGCCTGATCGTCATCTGTACATGACAGACGGCTGAAGCCGTTCAATCATTCACCATGAACGACGAGCCGGCGCGGAAAATCGAACAGGAAAACAGGGGAGGGGAGCTGCGGCAGCGCAATAAAGCGGGGCCTCCGCCTAAGCTCGGAGGCCCCGACTACACCGCTCGCGGTTTAGCAGCGGTTTAGCAAGCGCTCAATGACTCACCAGTACGATGGGCCGATTCTGCTCGCCGCGCACCTCGATTTGATTGAGGTAAACGGCCCGGCCGTCGTTGCCGGTCAGGTAGACGTGCCAGCCGCCCGAGGGCAGGTTGACCGCGAACTTGCCGTCGCGGTCGGCGGTGGCCGCCTGGCGGCTGCTGTTCGCGTCGGCCCGCACGAAGGTCAACTGCACGTTGGAACGCGGCAGGTTGTCCTGATGCACGACCTGGCCTTGCAGCAACCCGTCGGCCGGCGGCGTCGGCAGGGACACGATGCGGTCCAGCTTGACCGTGGGCGGCGGTGGGGTCGGACCCTGCTGGCGATTCATGTGGCTGCCCGAGGGCGGCGGACTGGTCGGCGGCGGGTTGGTGGACGACGGTGGATAGTAACGGTCGTAGCCGTTGCCCGCGCCAGGGTTGGTGGCGGGAGCCCGGTTCTCCTGCACGCCCGGCGCGGCCGGGTTGGCCTGCTCTTGCACGCCCGGCGTGGCGGGCTGCGGGGTGAAGGCCTGCGGGGCCGCCGCGGCCGGTTGCTGCTGTTCGCACGGCTGGGCGCACGGTTGCGGGCAGGGCTGGCTGCACGGGTTGTAGCAACTCGTGACTGGCTCGTAGTAGTACGACAGGCGGTAGCTGGTCACCGGCACCTGGCAAGTCCGTTGCAGGTAGCTGGTGACCGCGCACGTCTGCGACCGCAGCCGGTAGCAGGTCTGCGGGCAGGCGACCTGCTGGTAGCTGCACGTGCAAGGGTCGAAATAGCAACTGTACCGATAGCTGGTCACGGGTTCGTAGTAGTAGCTGGTCTTGTAGGTCGTGACTGGCTCGTAGTAGCTCTTGGACTGGTAGCAAGTCACGGGCTGATAGAAACAGCGTTGCACGTACTGCGTGGTGCAGCAGGTGGTCTGCGGACAGCAGGCCGCCGTCGCGGCGGAAAACGCCGTCGTGGGGGCATAGCCCGACGAGTTGAACCGGCTCAGGAACGGCCGGCTCCTACAGCTGTTGCAGCACACTTGAAAGACGTTGTCCCACGCTGCCTGGACCGGAGCGGCCCCCGTTGCCGTCAGGACCAGCGCGCAGAGCCAGCGCCCCACCCGAAAGGGTTTCATGGCACAATCTCCTTCGCTCAAGTCGGTTGTTTTTCGGTGGTGATGCTTCCAGTCAGCCCCGGCAAGCCGCCGGAGCGTACCATTCGCCCCTTCGCTGCCACCAGCGGACCCAGGCGGACAGCATCGACTATTTCAGGATAATGAGGCCGGAGGTGGTTGCAACAGCTGGAAGTGAGAGTTTGCCGAAGAATTCCCCCAGGCCGGTGGTAAAGTTGTCAGGTCAGGCAAAGTCGGCGAGGCACTGCGCGGACGGCAGCTGAACGCTGCCAGGCGAGCGGCGGGCGTGAGCCCGTTGTTGCCACTGCCCGCCACGGCTTCTTCAAACAGCGGGCTGACGCCCGCCGCTCGCCTGCATAGCGCAGGAAAGAGCCGGAGCAGGCCACCCGTCATGGCCGCCCCGGCTACACCTCTTCTCAGTTCCGCCCCCGTCGTCGTTGGTCCCTCCCCAAGTTCCGTTTCGACTCGTCACCGAAAGAAACGCAAAGGCGCTGGCGGCCGGACACGTTTCGCGAGGATTTTTCACACGGCAACGCTGTGACTGGCGCGCTCGGTTCACACAAACACTCTTTTCTTGCCTTTCGAGCATCATCTCGCCGTCGCCGGGCGCGGCGGCTAGTCTGTGAATCTGATAGTCAACGGACCCACATGAGTTCCCGGGACTCCTGTCATGAAGCACTCGATTCTTTGCGGCACCATTGGCCTGACTGCCCTGCTGCTCGCCGCCCCCACCGCCTGGCCGCTGGCGGATGAACAAGCCGCAAACATTTGGAAGCCGCTGGGCGACGGCGCGTTCGCCTTGCCCGACAAGGGCTATCCCAGCCTCAACGGTTCCGGCTTCCTCTGGCTGCCCGACCGCGACCTGGGCCTGGTCGCGCCGCTGCTCACCGAGGCCGAGGCCCGTGCCAATCCGGGTTATCGCAAGCTGTCGTTCAACGAGCCGAAGTGGACGTTCGTGCCCGGCAAGTCGCCGGCGGGGCTGATCCCCGACATGTGGGACAGCCCGCGTGGCTACGTCTATTTGCCAGGGCTCAAGAAGGTGCTCTTCGTCAAGCAGGAATGGTCCTTCACGCCCAAGAAGCAACCGGTGACAGGCTGGCTGCTCGACCCGGCGGACGGTTCGTGGGAACCGTTGCTGGGAGCGCAATCGATGAGCGACCGCTCGGCCGACTTCCAGCCTGCCGAATGCAAAGAAGGCTTGCGGCTGCCGATCTGGGGCGCGGCCTGCTACGACCCCGTGAACCAGGAAGCGGTCTGCTTCGGCGGCGGCGGCACCTGGGGCCGCGTCGGCAAGGAGAAGGAAGCCGTCGCGCCCGGCGACTGGTACTTCGACGAGCAAGCCAAGCGCATCCGTCGCCGGACGCCCGACAGTCCAGCGCCGGGCGAGGCTCGGAAGTGGTATCCGGGCCATTGCGGCACCTGGACGTTCTCCGAAGCCGGCAAGAAGTGGACAGCGACTTCACAACCGCTCGGCCAGCAACCGAGCGGACGCATCCTGCCCGGCATGGCCTACGACGCGGGCGCGCAGAAAATCGTCCTCTTCGGCGGCGACGATCTGGCGCGCTGCCTGGGCGACACCTGGGTCTACGACTGCAAGACCCGCACCTGGAGCCAGCAGAAGCCGCGCGTCGCTCCCGAACCGCGTGCCGGCCATGCGCTGATTTACGTGCCGGATCAGAAAGTCGTGTTGCTGGCCGGCGGCTACGCGGGCGGCTGGCGTCCGCTCAAGGACGTCTGGGCTTACGACACCACCCGCAACGAATGGCAGCAACTGAGCTGCGAACTGCCAGCGGCCAGCGGCCATGCGTCCGGCGACTACGATCCGAAGCGCAAGCTCGTCGTGCTGCTCGCTTATCCCGCCACGCGCGGCAACCGCACCGCGCCAGTCTACACCCTGAAGCTCGACCTGGCGAAAGCCACTGGCGGCAAGTCCGTCGCCAGCGATCCGAAGCTGGCCTATCACTGCAAGGGCAAGGCCTGGACCTCGGACCTGCCCGACGAATGGCTGACGGGCAGCGGCGCGCCCGAGAAGCCCGAAACCGTGCTGGCGCGCATCCAGGCGCTGCCGGCGAACTCCTGGCACGACATGAATCCGCCCAAGAAGGCCCGCGAGCGGACCTGGGGCATCTATCTCTACGATCCGAAATCGCGCACCGGCTTCGCCTGGGGTGGCGGGCATTCGGGCTATCCCGGCGCGGAGATCACCGAGTACGACCTGGCGACCAACCGCTGGCGGGGCATGACCGACCCGACGAACTACAACCCCGTCTGGCTGCACGGCATGGTCGGCGGCCCGCCCGGCATCAGTTTTGGCGGCTGGTCGCTGCTGCCCAGTCATGCGCGGAAGAGTTATGGCATCGATCCGCTATCCGGCTCGGTCATCACCTACGCGGGCGACGTCTACAGCATGAAGCATCATCAGTTCACGGACCACATCGGCAACTTTCCGATCGAATGGGGCGGCCCGAGCTATCAGGTCGCCTACGCGACAACGCCCCACGGTCTTTATGGCTATGCCGCCACCTACGGCAGCAAGGGGACCGGCTGGCTGTGCAAGGCCAACGTGGCCGGCGGTGTCTGGGACGTGCTGTCGAAAGATGGGCCGGGCGGACACTTTGAGTACGATTTCCTGGTCCACGATTCGCGGCGCGACCGCTTGCTCTACTTCAAGTACAAACCCAGCGCGGTGTGGGCCTTCGACTTCAAAACGCGGAAGTGGACCCAGGAGGAAGTCACCGGCAAGCAACCGCCGCTGGTGATGGGCGACGGCACCTACATTCCGGAAATGGATGCGGTGCTGACCATGTTCCCCGACGAGCCGAAGGGGCCGGAAAAGTTCTACTTCTACCAGTGCAGCGAACGCAAGTGGTACACCGCGCCGAGCGTTGGCGATCCGTTCCGGGGCGTCAACACGGCCAAGGACTATTCACCGATCTACGACCCGGAACTGGGCATCGTGGTCCGCATTACCCAGTGCGGGTTCGCCGCGCATGTCAACGTTCACGTCATGCGCCTGGAGCCGGCGAAATTGAAGCTGACGGCTATCGAATGACAGACGGTCGAATCAAGGGCCGCTGGCGGCTTCGCCGTATTGATCTGCAAAACCGCCAGCGGACCCGACTCAGTCGCTATCACGCCAGCACGTCCTTGACCACGTGACCATGCACATCGGTCAGCCGATGATGCCGGCCCTGGAACTTGAAGGTCAGCCGGGTGTGGTCGATGCCCAGCGTGTGCAGGATGGTGGCGTGCAGGTCATGCACGTGGACAGGCTTCTCGGTGATGTTGTAGCAGTAATCGTCCGTCGCGCCGTAGGAGAAGCCGCGCTTGATGCCGCCGCCCGCCAGCCAGACGGTGAAGCAGCGCGGGTGATGGTCCCGGCCATAATCCTCGGCGGTGAGCGTCCCCTGGCAGTAAACCGTCCGGCCGAACTCCCCGCCCCAGACGACCAGCGTATCGTCGAGCAGACCGCGCTGCTTCAAATCCTGCACCAGCGCCGCCGACGCCTGGTCCACGTCCTGGCATTGCCCGGTGATTTGCTTGGGCAAGTTCGTGTGCTGATCCCAGCCGCGATGGAATAACTGCACGAAGCGCACGCCGCGTTCGACCAATCGGCGGGCCAGCAGGCAGTTGGCCGCGTAGGTGCCCGGCTTCTTGGCATCCGCGCCGTAGAGGTCGAAAACGCTCTGCGGCTCTTTCGACACATCGATCAATTCGGGCACCGAGGTCTGCATCCGGTAGGCCATCTCGTACTGGGCGATGCGCGTGGCGATTTCCTGATCGCCGGTTTCGTCCAGCTTCAACTGATTCAGCTTGGCCAGATCGTCGAGGAAGCGCCGCCGCACCTTGTCGTCCAGTCCTTCCGGATTCGACAGGTACAGCACCGGGTCGCCCTGCGAGCGGAACTTGACGCCCTGGAACTTCGACGGCAAGAAGCCGCTGCCCCAGAGGCGGTCGTAGAGCGGCTGATCGTTCGGGTTGCCGCTGCCCTGCGAGATCAGCACCACGAACGCGGGCAAATCGTGATTCATGCTGCCCAGCCCATACGACAGCCAGGAACCGATGCTGGGCCGCCCCGCGAGCTGCGCGCCGGTTTGAAAGAACGTGACGGCCGGATCGTGGTTGATGGCTTCCGTGTGCAGCGATTTGATGAAGCACAGGTCATCGACCACCCGCGCGGTATGGGGCAGGAGATCGCTGACCCACGCTCCGGATTTCCCGTGCTGAGCAAACTTGAACTTGCTGGGCGCGACCGGAAAGCTCTCCTGCGTGGCAGTCATGCCGGTCAGCCGCTGCCCCTGACGGATCGAATCGGGCAACTCGGTGCCGCGCAGGTCCGCGAGTTTGGGCTTCCAGTCAAACAGGTCCATCTGCGACGGCGCGCCCGATTGAAACAGGTAGATCACGCGCTTCGCGGTTGCCTTGGAATGCGGGATACCGGGCAACCCGCCTTCGCCCGCTTGCGGTTTTGCAGCGAAATTCGCTGTCGCGTCTTCGCTCAGCAGCGACGCGAGCGCAGCCAGGCCCAGACCGGCGCGGCCGAAGAAGTGGCGGCGGGTGAGTTGCATCTGGCGTTCAAGGAGCGGGTTCATTCTCGACCTCGCGCGGTTCGAGCAGTTCGACGCGATGACCGTCCGGGTCTTGCAACACCGCGCGCCTTCCCCAAAGCGACGCGCGCGGTTCGGCGACTGGGTAAATGTTCATCCTGGCCAGGCGGACCACCACTTCCTCGATCGAAGCAACGCTGAAGCCGAAGCGGGTACAAGGCGCGACGGCTTGCCCTAGGGTCCGGGGATAGATTTCCAGCACAGTCTTGCCAAGTTCACAGGCGTAGTGTTCTGGACCGCTGCCATGTCGCTCAAGTTGGAATCGTAAGCCGAGCGCCTCGTAAAACGCCCTGGATCGTTCGATGTCTGGCGAACAGAGGACGACGAGATTCAGCAAGACATTTTCCATCGGTCGCTAGCTCACCTTCTATGCGATGTACCAAGATGCGGAGATACGTCATTCAATTCCTGTTCCAGCGCTGCGCCGACGCCCTCGTCGTAGCTCTTTTCTTCGGACATCCATTTGCGTAACAAGGCGGCAGCCATTCGATAGCGATGATTCTGATCTGAGGCCGCCGAAGCCGGTTCGGCAGAAGGTGCAGACATCGGACCTCCCTGAATGCTTGGCATTGGCGGTGACTCTTGAATGCTATCGATAATACACCTGCCGATTGCTCCGCAGCCATCCGCCCCATTTCTGGGCATCCGTTCCAAAATCTTGCCCTGTGAAGCGCTTCAAAGTGGCCGCCGCTGATTGAACACTACCAAAGAGCGGCTTTCCATGGAACGGCGCAGCGACTTTCTCCCATTCAGATATCGCAATGCCAGCAAAATCTTGTGGATGCGCATCTTTGGTGTTCGGCAATTTATCGTCCCGCTTCATTAAGTAGAGCAGCCAGTCTCTCTGCCAGTTCCGCAGGCAACTCCTGAAGTAGTGCGCGCTCCACCAAACCGACCTCGATCATGTCGCGCAAATGCACTCGATCCTGATCCCGGTTGGCCATCAGTTTCATGCGCACCAGGGCACCCAGAGAAACC
>JAEUIF010000544.1 GCA_016795185.1 Planctomycetia bacterium
GGTGTCGGCGCGCGGGCGCAGCCAGCCCTGGCGCGACCTGTCGGGCTGGAAAGCCCGACGTACTTCAGGCAACCACTCGCTGGACCATGCACTAGGTGGATTTTGCGACTTGAACAATGAACCCGCGCACCGCTTCCGCCAGCGGGCCGATGTTGGTTTCGCTGAACAGCTCCAGGTGCGCGCCGGGCAACACCGTGGTCTCGATGCCGCCGCCGACGTACTCACCCCAGCCAAGTTGTGGGTCGTCGATCACCGTGGCCGCCCACTGGAAGCCAGCTTGTGCTTTGACCAGCAGCACTTTGCCGGGGAAAGGCGTCGTCGGTTCGTACTTCTTGCTGGCGTCGTTCAGCGCGGCCCAGGCGCGTTTGAGCGCCTGCTGGGGCATTGAGCTGCTGAGGTCGTCTCGTCGCCGCAGGATCGTATTCATTGCCCGACCCGTCAAGGTCTTCGGCTCGGCGCGCGGCGCGTTGAGCTGAATCTCCGGCGCGTTGAGGATGCCCAGGCCCAGGGTGCGCAACACCCGCGCCTTGACGTTGCCCCAGCGCTGCGCCAGGTACTTGGTCTTCTCCGCTCCCGGCGACTGCATGAAGTTGCGGAAGTGAATCAGCGCTCGTTTCGCGACCGGCAACGGTTTCGGATAACCCGGCGCGAGTTGATCGAAGACGATCAGCCCTGGCACCTCCGCACCCTGCTTCCGCAGTTGCAGCACCAATTCATACGCGACCAGCGCGCCGACCGAATACCCGCCGACCAGGTACGGCCCCTTCGGCCGCAGCTCGACGATTTCGCGAACGTAGTGCGCGGCGATGTCCTCGATGCGGTCCGGCGGCGTCACCGAGCCGTCGATGCCGATGGCCTTGATGCCATAGGTCGGCTGGCGCTTGCCGAGCAGCCGGGCGAACTTGTGATAGGTGAAGACGTGCCCGCCGATGCCGGCGATCAGGAAGAGCGGCGGCTGGTCGCCTTCCTCTTGCAACGGCACCACGGAACGCGGCGAGCCGGCTTCCAGGCGATGCTTGATGACGTTGGCCAGCTTCTCGACCGTGGGCGCGTTCAGGATCGCGCCCAGCGGCACCGCATGGCCCAGCTGCTGCGCGATCTTCGCCGCCAGCAGCGCCGCCGCGAACGAATGGCCGCCCAGTTCAAAGAAGTTGTCGGTCACGCCGATGGGCTTGACCTTCAAGATTTCTTCCCAGAGCGCGGCCAGGTCGCGCTCGGCGTCGTCGCGCGGCGGCACGATGACGCGCTGCGCCCCACCGCCGCCCAGTTCCGGCGCGGGCAGCGCCTTGCGGTCGAGCTTACCATTGCTGTTGAGCGGGAACTTTTCGAGCACCACGAAATGGGCGGGCACCATGTAGTCCGCGAGCCGCGTTTGCAGGAACGCCTTCAGGTCGTTGCGGTCCGCTTCCGCGCCGGGCTTGGGCACGACGTAGGCCACCAGCACCTTGCTGCCGGTCTCGTCCGGCCGGGCGACGACCACGCTTTCGCGCACCGCCGGGTGTTGCCCGAGTGCTGCTTCGATTTCGCCCAGTTCGATCCGGTAGCCGCGAATTTTGACCTGGAAATCGATGCGGCCCAGGAATTCGAGATTGCCGTCGGGCAGGTAGCGGGCCAGGTCGCCGGTCTTGTACAGGCGGGCCTCGGGCTCATCGGGGTGCAGCGGGTCGGCAATGAAACGTTCGGCGGAGAGTTCCGGCCGGTTGTGGTACCCCGCCGCCAGGCACACGCCGCCGATGTGCAGTTCCGCCGGCACGCCCACGGGCACGGGTTGCAAGGACTTGTCGAGTACGTGATACCGGCAATTCTGAAACGGCTTCCCATAGGGAATGCTCGGCCATTTCGGATCGACCGCGCCGATGCGGTAATAGTTCGACCAGATGGCGGCCTCGGTGGCGCCGCCCAGGCTGACCATTTCACAATGGGGGAAGACGGCGCGCATCTGATCGGGCATCGGCACCGGAATCCAGTCGCCGCTGAGGAAGGCGAGGCGCAATTTCGCCTTGCGGGCCGCTCCGTCCTTCACCCGGTCGAGGAACGGCACTAACTGTTGCAACATCGGCGGGGCGCTGTCCCAGAAGGTGATGCCCTCGTCGCAGACGATTTGCAGCAGTTGCTCCGGGTTGCGCAGCTCCTCGACGCTCGCCACGCGCACCGTGCTGCCGGCGGAAAGGCTGCCGAACATGTCGTAGACCGACAGGTCGAAGCACTGCGAGGTGACGAACAGTAGCTTGTCGCCCAGGCCGACGCGGAAGGTTTTATTCACCCAGTCGAGCGTGTTGACCACGGCGCGATGTTGCAGGACGACGCCCTTGGGAATGCCGGTGGAACCCGAGGTGAAGATGATGTAGGCGCGGTCGGTCGGCTGATTGATCGAGGCGAGGTTCTCCTCGCTCTCGCGGGCGATCTCCGGCCACTGGGTATCGATGCAGACGCTGCGGATGTCCACGTCGGGCAGTTTGTCGAGCAGGTTTTCCTGGGTGAGAATCACCTGCGGCTGCGTGTCGCGGATCAGGAACGCCAGGCGGTCCTTCGGGAAGTTTGGGTCGAGCGGCACGTACGCGCCGCCCGCTTTCAGCACGCCGAGCAGCGCGACGATCAGGTCGGCGGAACGGACCATCAGCACATCGACCAGCACGTTCGGCCCGACGCCGAGCGTGCGCAGGTAGTGGGCCAGCTGGTTGGCGCGGGCGTTGATGTCGAGGTAGGTGTACTGCCGGCCCTCGAAGATGACGGCGACGGCGTCGCGCGTCCGGCGCACCTGCTCCTCGACCAGTTGATGAATGAGCTTCTCTTCGGGGAAGGGCGCGCGGGTAGCGTTCCAGTCGTGGACGATCTGGCGGTACTCGTCGGTGGGCAGCATGGCCAGGTCGCACAGCTTTGCTTCGGGCTGGGCCGCCATGCTTTCGAGCAGCGTACGGACATGGCCGACCAGCCGAGTGACCGTTCCCCGGTCGTAGCGGCCGGCGTCGTAGAGCAGTTCGAGCAGCAGTTCCTCGCAGCCATAGCCGGTCAGGGCCAGCGGGAAGCTCGGCCGCTGCATCAAGCGGAAGCCGCGCTGCGTCCAGTCCGGCCGGTCGCGGCGCAGGGCCTCGTTCATCTCGTAGTTCTCGAACACGGCGATGCTGTCGAACAGCGCCGTGCCGCCCGCCACGCTGCTCCACTCCTGCACCTTGATGAGCGGCGTGTGCTCGAAGGGAATTTGCGCCAGTGCCCGCATGCGCAGGTCTTCCAGCCAGGAACCGAGCGGCTGGTCGGGCGACACGCGCACGCGCATGGGCAGCGTGTTGATGAACACGCCGACCATCGACTCCGCGCCTTCGAGGGCCGAACTCCGGCAAGCGCGCGTCGCGCCGAAGACAACCTCTTCCTCGCCGCTGTACCGGCTCAGCAGCAGCGCCCAGGCGGCCTGAAAGACCGTGTTCAGCGTGCAGCGGTGCCGGCGGGAGAGGGCCTTCAGGGCAGCGGTGGTTTCGACCGACAGGCGCGTCATCGTCTGGCCGGGATCGCCTTCCTGGCCTTCGGGTGGACAGAAGGCGGACAGGGCGGGCAACGGCGTCGTCGCGGAGAAGTTGGCCAGCGACTTGCGCCAGAAGGCTTCGGCCTTCGTCCAGTCCTGCTGCCCGAGCCAGTGGATGTAGTCCGCGTAAGCCGGCGGCTGTTCCAGCGACAGGTCGCGGCCCTGGCGATAGGCGTCGTAGAGGTCGAGGACTTCCTTCTGCACGATGAGCCGCGCCCGGCCGTCGAGCGCGACGTGCGAATAGCTCCACACCAGACGATAGTCGGCGTCGCCCCAGCGCAGCACGGCCAGCCGCATCGCGGGTGCCTGCCGATAGTCGAAGCCGCGCTGGCGGTCGGCTTTCAGGAACGCCTCCAGGCGCGGCGCGCGCTCGGACTCTGGAACTTCCCGCCAGTCCTGCTGCTCGATGGGCAACTCCGCCTGCGGCTCGACGCGCTGCACCGGAGAACCGGAGTCGTCGGCCAGGAAAACGGTACGCAGGATGGCATGGCGTTCGATGACGCGCTGCCAGGCGCGCCGCAGCGCGTCGATGTCCAGGGCCTCGTGGAACTCGCCGACAAGTTGCTGCACGTAAACGCCCGGCGCCTTGCCGTAGACTGCCTGGTACAGCATGCCCTGCTGCAAGGGGGACAGCGGATAGGATGCGGACATGGCGACTCCACAGGAGCATCATTTTGGCGAACGCTCGAGTGGTTCGCCGATGGATGGAGCACCGGGCGCTATGGTCCGCACAGCGGACCCTACAGAATTCTCGTAGGGTCCGCTGTGCGGACCGCTCCAGCCCGTCGCAAACTGCTCTGGCGGCCCTCGGACCACGCCTCACGTCAAGGTTCGTTGGCTGGCGCTGGACCCACACGTCCGCCTGGGACTGGTGGGGCCGACTGTGCGGGAGCAGCCGCGAAGGCCGGACCCGCCCAGGTGGGTTCATCACCCGGCGGCGGTATTCGGCCAGCCTCGATGCCCTCAACCAGTTTGCGCAGGTCGTACTCGTACCGCTGCCGGGCCGAAAGCCAGTCCGGGTAGATAAAGGCGCTCAGCGTCCGAGGCAAGCCACAATGCTCCATGCCAGCTACGCGCCGCATCGTGTCCCGATGGTGAATGCAGATAGCCGGCGGCAGGGACTCGTCCCGACAGCAGTTGAATTGGCGGTCTTGCTGCCGGCGGGCGTAATCGTCGGATGCTCGTCCTTGCAGGAAATCGGGCGGATTGCGGTCTTCCCACCAGCGGACCTCCCGCTCGAAACGGGTGAAGTAGGCTTCGTCGACGATCACCAGATCAAGATCGCTGAGCCGCCGGGCCGGATCGCTCTGCATGGCGGTCCAGGCCGTTTGTTTCGGAGCGATGCTGAAGCCGATCTGGCAACTCCCGCGCAGATAAAGGTTGCGCGGATGCACTCCGGTGCGTTCGGCGACTGCGTCCAGAAAGTCGCAGTAACGTACATATTCCGCAAACGCCCAGGGAGTGCCCATCATCAGGTAACGGTTCACGAGTTGTAGCGGGGCCGATTGGGCGGCGGCGTACAAGGTTTTGGGCGTCCAGAGGACATGCCCCTGTTCATCGAACTTCATGAACCGCGGCAGCCTCCTCGACGATGACCAGTGGCTGGTTGTAATCGCCGTTAGCGACGAACATCGGGCTGTTGAACCGCAACCGAACCCGGCTCTGGCAATGCGGGCAGCGGTACCGTTCGCCCGCCAGGCCGATGTACGCCTGGCGCGGCACCGCCTGGCGGCAGATGGGGCACGGGGAGACATCCTGAAAACCGCAATTCGGGCACACGGCGGGCCGGATTGGGCCGGCCACGTTGCCGCAGTTCAAGCATTCCTCGCCGGGCAGGGCCGGCGCTTCAGACAACTCGATTGCATTGCCATAGTTAAAATCATCCATGACCCGCCGGGCCTGTTCGGGGAACGCGGTCACGAACTCGAAGTAAGCCCGGCCATCCTCGCTGCGGTGCGTGCCGTGCAGCGGGTGGTCGGGATCGACCTCGACCGGCGAGTGCGCCCACAAGTCTCTTCGGAAATCGGCAGCGGTTCGCAGTTCGGCGGCCCGGTCTCCGGTCGTCCGCACCGTGGCTCGCATTCGCACAGGCATGAGTGGCTCCCGGTCCATTGTCACACGCTCGCTGTCCTCGATCCTATTATACTGCCTGCTCATGCGGCGGCTCCGGGGGTTTCGCCTCCGCCGACCGTTCGGTGCGCACCCAGGCCTTCTGCGGCTTGAAGACCAGGGCCAGGTAGATCGGCACTTTCCACAGTACGTAGAACGGGGCGGACGCCAGCGTCGCGAACGGCAAACGGTCGCGGCCGAACTTCGCCCAGCTGGCGAGGATGCCGAGCAGCACGGCCAGCAGCGCCGCGAGCAACGTCAGCGCCGGCGCGGGCGAACCGCCGGCCAGCCAGAAGGCTGCTGCTGCCGTCAGCACCGCTGCCCAGAGGAAGAACAGCAGCGACAACGGCGGTACGCTCAGTTCCAGTGCCAGGCCGAACAGGGCGGGCCGCCGTTGCGTCAAAGATGCAATGAAGAGCCGCGGCGCTTGCGTCAGCAGCGTGCGGACGTGGCCATGCTCCCAGCGCGAGCGCTGCTTCACCGCCGCCTGCTCACCCGTCGGCAGTTCGCTCGTGACCAGTGCTTCGGGACACAGGCGCGGCGGGTCGCCGGCCAGCGCCAGGTCCAGGCCGAGCTTCATGTCCTCGACGATGTTGCCGCTCGCCAGCGGCACCCGCTGGATGGTCGCCCAGGGAAAGGCCATGCCGGAACCCGTCAGCAAGCAGGGAAAACCCAGCCGATGCAGCCCCAGCGGACGCACCTGGTTCTTGAACAGGAAGGCAAAGGCCGAAAGCTGCTGCTTCGGCGTGGGTTGCTCGCTGGGGGCAGCCATCAGGTAGATAGCCTGCTGGGGCGAACCGCTCGCTGCTGCTTGCCGGACCAGCTGGTCCATGCTGCCGGGGTGCAGGGTGCAATCCGCGTCGAGGATGACGACGACTTCCGGCGGCGCAGCGCTCAACTGGCGCACGCCGAAGTCGAGGGCATAGCCCTTGCCACGGCGTTCGGCGTCGGTGCGTTCGGCGACTTCGGCACCCGCGGCGCGGGCGGTTTCGGCCGTCGTATCGGTGCAGTTGTCGGCGATGACCAGCAAGCGGTCGTCGGGTTCGAGTTGCGCGCGGATGCTGTGCAGGGTGGCGGAGATGCCCGTCGCCTCGTTGTGGGCGGGCACGAGCACGGCGCAGCGCGGTCGCGGATTGGTCGTTGCGGTGGGCTGCCGGCCGGGCAGCAGCGCGGCCAGGGCTTCGCCGGCCAGCACGGCGAACGGCACCAGGACCACGGCGACCGCCAGCCAGAGGACGATTTCGGCGCTTGCCAGCATGATGCGCTCCCGCGCGGCCGCCCTGGAGGAACCGCCGGCCCTTGCCCCGCCGGCCTGGTTTGTTCTACCGCCGCGAATCCCCGAATTCCAGCAGCAATCCCTCGGGGCGCAAACGACGCCACCCACGGACAGCCGACGGGCCGTCCGTGGGTGGCGGTGATTTCATCGCAGGTCCGTTCAGCGCCGACGCAGGCTGCACAGGCCGAAGAGCCCCGCGCCGAGCACGCCGAGTAGCAAGGCTGAAGGTTCCGGCGTGTGGTGGCACGGCGGCGGCGGGCACTCGCAGTGGCACTTGTGGGGCGGATCGATCGGGTTGGGCGGAAGGACCGGGGTCGGCGTCAGCGGTCCTGGGTTCGGCAGCGGCGGCGGTTCCTCCACCTCGCCTTGCGGATTCACGGGCGGCAGCCAAGCATGGGCCGCCTGCTCCAGCCCTCTAGCCCCACCGGCCAGCGTCAGTCCCAGCAAGACGACCAGCCGGGCGGACAACGTAGCGCGCATCACCCGATCCCCCTAGTAGGCTGCCGGGCAAGCGCCCGGCTTAACCTCTATCGGCAGGAAGCCAGGGGCGGGAACAATTAAAGCGCGCAGGAATCGCAACCGACACCGCAGGCAGAATCCGCAGCTGCCCTGTGTTCGCTGCCTTGCCCGGACGTTGCGGTTCGCCGCGCCCGCGATTGTTGCCGGTTCGGCGGCGCGGTATCCTAGCGTGCGACAACTCACGACGACGGGGGGCGTCCGATGGCTCTGGAAATCGAGTTCGACACCTACGGGCGGGAACGGTCCCGGCTCCTGGAAGAAGGCGAGGCCGGTCGGTTCGCCGTGATCCAGGGTGACAAGGTTCTCAGTACCTGGGACACCTATCGCGATGCCTTGCAGTATGGCTATGAACGTTTCGGCGAGCAGCCGTTCATGGTTCAGCGGATCGACGCGCGCGACATCGAATGGATGTGGAGGAATGCTCTAGCCTAGAAGGCTCACTTGAAGGGCCGGATACCCAACCGTTCGAGTAAATCGTAAAGAAAAATGAATAGCTGACAGCTATCAGCTAATAGCTGTCAGCTATTCATGAAACGGCTTCGTCGAATCGATTCGGACGACTTCACACCTGTCCTGCGCCGAACCGCCGCCAGCACCTTGACGGCAACGACCTTTCCCTGGATGATGAGCGCATCCCGCCGGCCGGGCCGGTGACTTCCATCCTTGGCCACGGCCCTGGTTTCCTTCCCCACTGTGGAAAGAGGTGTTGTCATGCATCGCTTGCTGTTCCGGGCCGCTTTGGCCTGCGCCGTCGCCGCCCTGCTGGTCGTGGACGGTTCGTCCGTTTCCGGCCAGGACGCCAAGACCATCGAAAAGGTGACGGCGGCCCTCCCCGCCGAGGCACCCGCCAAGCCCAAGGCGAAACGCAAGCTGCTGATCTTCTCCAAGACCGCCGGTTTCCGGCACGGCTCCATCGCCGTCGGCGCCAAGGCCATCGCCATGATGGGCGACAAGACCGGCGCCTTCACCGCCCTGCACACCGAGGACGAATCGATCTTCGAGCCGAGCAAGCTCAATGAGTTCGACGCCGTCTGGATGATGAATACCACCGGTGCCTGTCTGCGGCCCAAGATTGACGACAAGGCCGCCGCCATGAAGCGCGAGGAAGAGTTGAAGGCCAGCCTGGAAGAGTTCGTCAAGAACGGCAAGGGCCTGGGCGGCTGTCATTCCGCCACGGACACCTACCAGAACTGGAAAGCCTACAACCAGATGATGGGCGGCGCGTTCGTCAGCCACCCGTGGAGCACCAAGGTGCCGGTCAAGAACCTGGAGCCGAAGCACCCGCTCAACGCCGCCTTCGACGGCAAGGACTTTGAGATCAACGACGAGATCTACATGTTCCGCGACGACACCGCCCTGCCGACCGAACGGAAAATCCTGCTGGCGCTCGACGGCGACAAGATGGACCTGACCAAGCAGAAGCGCAAGAACGGCCAGTATCCGATCAGCTGGGTCAGCACCTTCGGCAAGGGGCGGACGTTCTACTGCTCCCTGGGCCACAACAACCACATCTATCATGACCCCGCCGTGCTGAAGCACTACCTGGCGGGCATCCAGTACATGCTGGGCGACCTGGATGTGGACGCCGCGCCGTCGGCCAAGGCCGAGGAGA
>JAEUIF010000089.1 GCA_016795185.1 Planctomycetia bacterium
TTTGCCCCGGCAGGGCGTCTTAAGTAAGAAAGCCGTCGGGCGTCGTTTGCCTAAGCGACCCCCGACTGCTTTTTTTCCGTCAGCCAGTTGGTCGCCAGCGCGCCTTGCCGAACCTGCCGTCCCGACCCGGCCCATCGACGCAACCCGGGCAGCGGTCGCTGCCACTAGGAAAAACCTAATGATTCTCAAGAATAATTGGGATCGATGTCGCTGTACATATCGGGAGAATTTGCTTTAGTAGGAACCATCGTCGCAGCGGACCCGCCAGCCAGACACCTGCCAAGTGGAGGACGTGCCCATGTTGACTCTTGCCGGAACTCGGACGAGCAAGTTTTGCGATGGTTTCTCCCGGCGGGATTTTCTCACGGTCGGCGCTCTGGGGATGGGCGGCTTGACGCTCGCGGACGTGCTGAAGCTCCAGGCTCAGGGCAAGTCGGCGCCCAAGGCCGTGATCATGGTCTTGCTCAATGGCGGTCCCTCGCACATCGACATGTACGACCTCAAGCCCGATGCCCCAGCCGAGTTTCGCGGGGAGTTCAAGCCCATTGCCACCAAGGTTCCGGGCATGGACATCTGCGAACACATGCCGTTGCAAGCGAAGATCGCGGACAAGCTGGCCATTGTCCGCGGGCTCAAGACTTTTGATACCCACGCCCCCTACATGCTGCTGACCGGTTTTGCCGCGCCGCCGACCATGGCCCAAGACGGCCCCGATGCGCGGAACGCCCGGCCAGCCTTCGGTTCGGTGGTCAGCAAGCTCCGAGGCGGCGGCACGACAATGCCGCCCTATGTGGGGCTGGGAGTCGGTCTGGAAATCACGCGCAAGGGCGGCAATGTCGGCGATCCGGCGTACCTGGGCATGGCCCACGGGGCGGTGGTGCCTTCCGGAGCCTTCCTGGATAACTTGAAATTGCCGGCAGAAATGACCGTGGACCGGCTGGCGGATCGGAAGGCGTTGCTGCAATCGTTCGATACGCTGCGCCGCGACCTCGACACCAAGGCCGAGCTGGCGGGCCTCGATGCCTTCACGACCAAAGCGCTGGAGATGGTCACCACCAACAAGGTGCGCGAGGCTTTCGACATCAGCCGGGAACCGGACAAGGTGAAGGACAAGTACGGTCGGCAAGCCCAATCATTTCTCTCGGCCCGTCGCCTGGTGGAGGCGGGCGTCTCGGTGGTCACGCTGGGTCTGTCCGCCGGCTACAGCAACGGCTGGGATACCCACTCGGAGAACTTCAAGACCTTGCGGCGAGCCATGCCCGTCCTCGATCAAGCGGTGTACGCTCTCGTCACCGACCTGCACGAACGGGGCCTCCAGAACGATGTCGCCGTGGTGGTATGGGGGGAAATGGGCCGGTCCCCGCGCATCGGCAAGGTTCCCGGCGTCGGCGGAGACGGCAATACGCCCGACGGCCGCCACCACTGGACCAATGCCAGCTTTGCCCTGCTGGCGGGCGGCGGGTTCAAGATGGGCCAGGTGATCGGCGACACGGGGCCGCGCGCGGAACACGCCAAGGGTCGGATCTATACTCCAGGCAACGTGCTGGCTTCGCTCTACGACATGCTCGGCATCGACCCCACCATGTCGCTGCCCGACTACACGGGCCGTCCCATGCCCTTGCTGGATGACCCCGAGAAGATCCAGGAACTGTAGCGCGCCTTGTTCCTCCGCTGCGGTGGTCAGCCGAAGGCGCTAGCGCAGGCGCAAGAGAGATTTAGCTCAATCAGAGGTTTGGGTGCCATGCCCACGGCTTTGCGTGGGCATGGGAGCGTCGCAGGCTTCCCATGCCCACGCAAAGCCGTGGGCATGGCACCCAGAAAAACTCTCGGTTGAGCAACAACTCCGTTGAGATTGCACTAGTGCCGCGGCGGTCAGGGGGCGGGTTGCTTCTTCCAGAATGCGGCCGCCGGCAAGTTGTTGATCTTCTCCAGGGTCGTCAAGGAACGGACGACAGCCAGGTCTTGCTCGGTGCGGACTGGAGCGGACAATTCTTTCAGCGGCAAGTGGCGGAGCGGCGCCAGGCCGTTCAACTCGTTGTAATTGCACTTGAGGCTTTGCAGCGGCATCTTCTCCAGCGGGCCAAGGTCCTTGACGCGCGTCGACTCGAATTGCAGCGTCGCGAGCGTCATGCCCCGCAAAGGGGTCAGATCGGCGACGCGCGTCGCGGTGAAGTTCAGCGAGGACAGTGGCAGGCCGCGCAACGGACCGAGGTCAGTCACCAGCGTGTAGGAGCAATCCAGGCTGGTCAGCGGCATGCCCTGGAGCGGTTGCAGCTCGACGATTGACGTGTTGTTCGCGGCCAGGTGGGTCAGTCGCAACCCCTTCAGAGGCGCCAGGTTGGCCAGCTTGCTCTTCTTCGGATGGACGCCGTTGCATTCCAGGCGCTTCAGGTGCGGCAGGGCCGCGACCGGACCGATGTCGGACACCCACTGCGCCGAGAAGCGCAGGCCGATCACCTGGTCCTTTTCAATCTCCGGCTCGACCTTGCCGTCGAAACCGGGATTGTGCTGCCGGAGCAAGTCGGCGACCGCGCGGACCTGCTCCGGCGCGGGCAGCCCGCGTACGCGCGCCAGGGCCGCATCCGGGCCGGCGGCGGCAGACGTTGTCCGCGAAGCGCTGGCCGGCGCGGTGGGCCGCAGCGTTTGCTGGCTCGAAGGTACGGACGACGCAGCCGGCAGCAGCCACCAACTCCCCAGCGCTCCGACGGCCACGACCAGCAGCAGGGCCGCGCCGCTGCCCAGCACCAGGGTGCGCCGCCCCAGGCCGGATGCCCGTGCCGGCGGCTGGACGCCGCTCGCGGGCGTGGCGCTTCCGGCTGGCCCCGGGATCGCCGATAGCTTGACGCAAGCCGCCAGCGCTTCGAGATCGACGATGACGTCGCGCATCGACGGCTGTCGTTCCGCCGGCGCCTTCGCGACCATGCGGCGGTAAATTTGCTCCAGCGCCCGGGGCACGTCGGGCCGGGCTTGCCGCAGGCTGGGAATCGGCTGGTCGCGATGGCCGATGAACTTTTCCATCGCGGTTTCGCCGCCGTACATGGGCTGGCCGGTCAGCAGGAAGTAAAGCGTGCAGCCCAGACTGTAGATATCGGAACGTTCGTCGGCATGCTTGCTGTTCAGCGCCTGCTCGGGGGCCATGTAGTCGCAGGTGCCGACGATATGACCGGTCCCGGTCAGTTCCTCCGGGGCGTCGGCGATGACGCGGGCGATGCCGAGGTCGGCGATCTTGACCGTGTCGCCCTGCGCCGTCCGCAGCAAGTTGCTCGGCTTGATGTCGCGGTGAATGATGCCGTTGCGGTGCGCGTGTTCCAGGCCGCGCGCCGCTTGCAGGATGTAATGGACCGCGTGGGCGACGCTGACCGGCCCGTGCCGCCGCACCCACTGGGCCAGGTCCGTGCCGTCCACGTACTCCATGACCAGAAACGCACAACCACCGGCAGTGTCCGCGTCGTAGGCGGCGACCACGTTGGGATGCTGCAATTTCCCGGCGGCCTGGATCTCCCGCTGGAAGCGCTTGTCGGCGCGCGGCGCGTCGGCCAGCGCCGGTGCCAGCACTTTGAGCGCGACGACTCGTTGCAACTCGCGGTGCCGGGCCTTGTAGACCGCGCCCATGCCGCCCGCGCCCAGTCGCTCCAGCAGCACGTAGTTGCCCAGGAGCACGGGCTTGCCCTTCGCCAGCTGGTTGGCTTGCCAGGCGGTCAGGCGGTTGTTCTGCACGAGGGAACGGGCCAGCTGAGGCGTGCCCAGTGCCTGGTGCTGCGCCAGTTGCTGCACTTGCTGGGCGGAAAGCAGCCCACTGTCGCTGAGCGACTGAATGAATGTGGGGACGGAAACCACATCGGAATCAGCGGGGGTTTCCGGGCGTTGCGCTGGGGCGCTGGGAAGGGCTCTCATGGCAGCTTCGGTCTCCGTGCAGGAAGGCGAACGACCCGTGCCGACCGGCATTATACCGGCAACGGCGCGCTTCGCCCAAGCCGATTCCGTTCTGCTTTCCGATGCGGCGTCCTTCAAGCGGAGCCCGCACCGGCGAACACCTTGAGGGGCCGAATCAAATTGCTGCCGGGCACGCCCGCCGCCAGCGCCAGGAACTGACCGTCCAGCGCAAAAACGGCCACCTCGGAGCCGTCCGCCGGAAGCGGCTGCCGGCCGTCGGTCTGCGCCGCCACGCGCCTCCCCCGGCACAACCGCAGGGCGTCATCCGCCGGGAGCGTCACGCGCGGCAACTCGGTCAGCGCGGCCGACAACGGCAGCAACCGTGCCCGTGCGGCGTCGGGCGCGGCGTCGGGCGACAGGGCATCGTCCGCCTGGAACGGCCCCACGCGCAGCCGCCGCAAGCCCGCGATGTACCCGCCGCAGCCCAGCACCGCGCCCAGATCGCGCGCCAGCGAGCGGATGTACGTCCCCTTGCCGCACTCGACCTCCAGCTCCAGCAAGGGATACTCATACTTCAATATCTGGATGGTGTGAATCTCAACCGGCCGGGGCGCCAGCTCGACGGCCAGGCCGCGCCGCGCCAGGTCGAACGCCCGCCGGCCCGCCGTGCGCAGCGCTGAGTAGGCCGGCGGCGTCTGGTCGATCGTGCCCTGAAAGCCGGCCAGGGCCGCTTCCAGCGCGTCCCGCGCGGGCGGTTGCTCGACCTGCCATTCGCTGACGACGCCGTCGGCATCGTCGCTGTCGCTGCCCGCCCCCAGGCGCACGGCGGCGCGATAGGTCTTCCGCATCCGCTGCACGTACTCGCTCAGCCGCGTCGCCGGGCCGACGGTCAGCACCAGGACGCCGGTGGCCAGCGGATCGAGCGTCCCGGTGTGCCCAAGTTTGACGCCGCGCGGGAACCAGCCGAGCGCGCGGTCCACCGCATCGCGGGAGGTGATGCCCGCGGGCTTGTCCACGACCAGAAGCCCCTGCCAGGTTGCCGTCTTGGCCATTGCGAAGCGTGCGCGTGGGGAGATGTCAATGAATCGGTAAACGCTATCCCAGGAGTATAGCGTCCGCCCCCGATTCCGGGCAGGGCAAGCCGGCGCTGCGGGGCCGCTGACGCTCCGCGAACCGTGCCGCCCGTTGAACAGTGGCCCGATTTCAGGTATGAATTCCCTGGCGGCAGCGCCCCTCCCCGGGACCACCGCGTCCAGCCTCTCCGCTTGCCGTCCGGAACGAACCTTCGCCGGTTGGTCCAGCGTTCCCGATCCTTGTCCCGCGGTCAGTGTTGCCCGCGGCGCCAACCGTACGTCCCGCAGGGAGGAGCATGACATGGTCTGCTTGCATCGGTTGGCCGGGCTGGCGTTCCTTGGCCTGGCCGGGCTGGCGCTGGGGAGCGGCTGCCAGGATCAGGCCCGCAAGGTCGCCCCGGCGGTAGTTCCGGCGGTGCCGGTCAGCAAACCTGTCCAGCGGAACATCATCGACTTTGTGGATTTCACCGGCCGGGCCGAGGCGGTCCAGGCCGTGGACATCCGCGCGCGTGTGACCGGCTACCTGACGAAGATTCCCTTCAAGGAAGGCGGCGAGGTCAAGGAAGGCGACCTGCTGTTTGAAATTGATCCGCGTCCGTACCAGGCGCAATACGACCAGGCACAGGGCCAGCTCAACCTGAACCTGGCGCGGCTCAAGTTCGCCCAGACCACCTACGCGCGCGACCAGGCCATCGCGCGCGGCGGGGCCGGCGCGGTCAGCCAGCAGCAACTGGATCAGGACAAGGCCGCCGTGGATGAAGCCGAAGCGCGCGTGAAGGCTTACCAGGCGAGCATGGAGATCTACAAGCTCAACCTCGACTGCACCAAGGTGCGCTCGCCGATCGACGGCCAGGTCAGCCGTACCTATCTGACGCCGGGCAACCCGCGCAGGACGGCGTCATCTCGGTGTACATGGGTCTGCAAGGCGACGACGGCTACCCGCACCGCGGCACGATCAACTTCGTCAACAACCAGAGCAATCCAACCACGGGCAGCATCTCGGTGCGCGGCGTGTTTCCGAATCCCCGGCCCGAGGGCGGCAGCCGGCTGCTGACGCCCGGCATGTTCGTCCACATCCGCTTCCCCATCGGCCAGCCGCACGCCGCGCTGCTGGTCATCGACCGGGCCATCTCCTCCGACCAGGGCATGAAGAAGTTCGTCTACGTGGTGGATGCCAACGACGAAGTCCAGTACCGGCGCGTCACCCGCGGCTCGCTCCAGCAGCACGGGCGGCGCGAACGCCCCGCCGAACGTGACCGGCCCGATCGGCTCGTCGCCCCAGGCCACCGGCGTGGTCCGGCTGCGCGACGTGGCCAAGGTGGAGCTGGGTTCGCAGCAATACGATCAATCCTGCACGCTCGACGGCCGGCCGTCCGTGGCGCTGTGCATCTACCAGCTGCCCGGCTCCAACGCGCTGGACACCGCCGACGGCGTCTACGAAAAGATGCGTGAACTGAAGACCGCTTCCCGGACGGCCTGGACTACCGCATCGTCTACGATACGACGCCTTTCATTCGCGAGTCGATTCACGAAGTCTTCAACACATTGCGCGACGCGGTCATCCTGGTGGCCATTGTCGTCCTGCTGTTCTTGCAGGACTGGCGGGCCATGATCCTGCCGATGATCGACGTGCCCGTCTCGCTGATCGGCACCTTCGTCATCATGGCAGCGCTGGGTTTCACGCTGAACAACCTGACGCTGTTCGGCCTGGTGCTGGCCATCGGCATTGTCGTGGATGACGCCATCGTGGTGCTGGAGAACATCGAGCGGCTCATCGCGACGGGACTGGACGCGCGCACGGCGACCATCAAAGCGATGGAAGAAATCACCGGCCCGGTGCTGGCCATCACCCTGGTGCTGAGCGCGGTCTTCATTCCGTGCTGCTTCCTGGGCGGCATCAGCGGCCAGTTCTTCCGCCAGTTCGCGGTGACGATCTCGGTCTCGACGATCATCTCGGCGGTGAACGCCTTGACCATGACGCCGTCGCGCGCCGTCGTCATCTTCAAGGCCGAGGAAGGGGCGCGCCACAAGGAAGCGCTGCCCTGGTGGTTCTTCGGCATCCTGGGCGGCTTGCTGACCGCCTGGCTGCTGCCGTCGCTGCTCGGCGGCCACTGGGGCTTGCCCGCGCCGGTCGAAGCCGAGCACGGGCACGGTGAGCCGATGTGGCGCTCCTGGGTCGTCAGCACGCTTTACTTCGCGCCGGGCGCGCTGCTCGGCGGCGTCGCGGGCTGGTTCATTATCCGGCCGGTGAATCGCTGGCTGGGTGCGTTCTTCCGAGCGTTCAACCGCGTGTTCGACCGCGTCACGGAAATCTACGGCCGGGCGGTGGCCCGGACGCTGCGCTTCACCACGCTGGTGCTGCTGATCTACGGCGGGCTGCTGCTCCTGACCTACTGGCAGTTTTACCACACACCCACCGGCTTCATTCCGCAGCAAGACAAGGGCTACCTGCTGCTCAACGTGCAGTTGCCCGATTCCGCTTCGGTGGAGCGCACGCAGCGGATGATGGACCGCATCGAAGCCCTGGCCAGCAAGACGCCCGGCGTGGCACATACCGTGGGCATCTCCGGCCGGTCGCTGATCCTCAACGCCAACGCGCCGAACCTCGGTTCGATGTACGTGCTGCTCCAGGATTTCTCCCACCGGCGCGGCGCGGGCCTGAGTGCCGACGCCATCGCCGCCGACATCCAGCAGCGCTGCCGGGAAGAAGTCCGCGGCGCGGCGGTGACGGCATTCGGCGCGCCGCCCATCGACGGCCTGGGCACCACCGGCGGCTTCACGCTCATCATCGAGGATCGGGGCAACCTCGGCCTCGGCGAACTCCAGCGCTACAGCGACCAGATCGCGGCGCGCGGCAACCAGACGGCCGGCTTGCACGAATTGTTCAATAGCTCCGGAGCGAACACGCCCTGGCTCTACCTGGAAATCGACCGCACCAAGTGCATGGCCCTCGGCGTGCCGGTCAGCGAGGTCTTCAACACCTTGCAGGTCTATCTCGGCTCTTACTACGTCAACAACTTCAACGCCTTCGGCCGCACCTGGCAGGTCAACATCCAGGCCGAATCCCGCTTTCGCAACCAGCCGTCCGACATCCGGCAGCTGCAAGTGCGCAACAGCCAGGGGCAGATGCTCCAGCTGGGCACGCTGCTCGACGTGCGCGACACCAGCGGCCCGGTGGTGGTCATGCGCTACAACCTCTATGCGAGCGCGGCCATCACCGGCAACGCCGCGCCGGGCACCGGGTCCAGTCAGGCGGTCGCCCTGATGCAAGAACTGGCCGAGCAGGAACTGCCGCGTTCGATGGCCTACGACTGGACCGATCTCGCTTATCTCCAGCTGGAAGCCGGCAACACGGCCATCGCGGTCTTCGCCCTGGCGGTGATCTTCGTCTTTCTGGTGCTGGCGGCGCAGTACGAAAGCTGGAAGCTGCCGTTGGCGGTCATCCTGGTCGTACCCATGTGCCTGTTCTGCTCGGTGGTGGGCGTCCACCTGGCGGGCATGGAGGTGACTATCTTCACGCAGATCGGCTTCGTGGTGCTGGTCGGCCTGGCGAGCAAGAACGCCATCTTGATTGTGGAGTTCGCCAAGCAGCAGCAGGAAGCCGGCGTACCGCCGCTGGAAGCGACCATCGCAGCCTGCCGGCTGCGCTTGCGGCCGATCCTGATGACCTCGTTCGCCTTCATCCTCGGCGTGGTGCCGCTGGTCATGGCCCAGGGCGCCGGGGCCGAGATGCGCCGCTCGCTGGGCACCACCGTGTTCGCGGGCATGCTCGGCGTGACCCTGTTCGGCATCTTCCTCACGCCGGTCTTCTACTATGTCCTGATGAGGCGGAGCGCGCCCAACCTGGAAGGCATCGGCCAAACACCCCAACGGACGACATCCGAGCCAAAGCCGCCAGGCTCGCCTCCAACCTGAGTGGGCGAGCGCTGCGGGCTTCACCCTGCGGTGTCCATCAACGGACTTCGATACGGACGCGCACGCGCAAGTTCAGCGGCAATTGCTCACCGCCTATCAGGTCGATCAGCACGGGGCGGTGATAGATGTCGTGATACTCACCCGGTCGGTCGGCGTGGGGAACGTCGCGGTCCATGCGCAACAGGATTTCACTGCTCACCCGGCCGTCGAACGTTTGGTCGGGCAGACCGTCCAGCGTGACCTGGACCGCTTGGCCTTCACGCACACGCAGCGCGCTCAGTTCCTCGATGAAAGCGCGCACCCGGCGCTTCGAGACGTCCGCCAGCAGCAGAATGGGCCGCGCGCTGGTGGCGGCCACCCGCGCGCCCGGTTCGTCGTAAACACGCAGCACCCGGCCGTCCCAGGGCGCCCGCAGCTGGGTCTTGGCCCATTCCGCGCGGGCCAGGGCCAGTTCGGCCAGGGCCATGTCCCAGTCGGCGCGGGTTTTCAGCAGCACCGCTTCGGCGATTTTCAATTCCTGAACGCTCGTGCCGCTGCCGCTGCGCCGCGCGCGGTCGCAGAGGTCGCGCGCGCGGTCGCAGTCGGCCTCGCAGCCCCGCGCCCGCGCTTCGGCGCGCTGCACTTGCGCTTGCTGTAGCGCGTTGTCGAGTTCGACCCGCAGGTCGCCGCGGCGCACGTCCTGGTTGGCGCGCACGTGCAGCGCGCGAATCGTACCGGACACTTCCGCACGCAGGGCCAGTTCCTCGCGCCCGCCCTCGGTGATCCCGTTCGCGCAGATGCCCGTGCGGTCAGGCCCGACTGGCCCCTCCGGCCCGCGCGCGCCCAGGCCGCGCGCCCCCAGGCCGATCCCCGTGCCCGCCACGAGCACGGCGGCCAGCCCCACGACCCACCATTTCCGTTTCATAGTGAACTCCGGGCGGCCAGCGGCATTCCTGGCGCCAGTTGACTGAACGGCCCCGCCAGCGTACCGATCCGCGCGCGGGCTGCCGGCCCCAGGCTGTCCTGCCGCACCGCGCCGTCTGCGAGGCGGACGATGCGGTCGGCGTAGGAGAAGATGCGGTCGTCGTGC
>JAEUIF010000092.1 GCA_016795185.1 Planctomycetia bacterium
AGCGCTGGGAGCGCTCGCCTCCGGCGCGCGGCTAAACTCATTTACGAGTCAATCCCCATGCGCATCCTCGTCACCGGCGGTGCGGGTTACATCGGCAGCCACACGGTGCGCCAACTGCTGGCGCGCGGCCATCAGGTCTGGGTCTACGACAACCTCAGCTACGGCCATCGCGGCGCGGTGCCGGCGGAGTGCCTGGTCGTCGGCGATCTCAACGAAGCGCACAAACTCGACCACCTGCTGCTCAGCGAACGCATCGAAGCCTGCGTCCATTTCGCCGCTTCCACCTACGTCGGCGAATCGGTGCGCGACCCGGCCAAGTATTATCAGAACAATCTGACCAACGCCCTGACGCTGCTGGAATGCCTGCGCAAGCAGGGCGTCGGCAGGTTCGTCTTTTCCAGCACGGCGGCGACGTTCGGCGTGCCGGAGAAGATGCCAATCACCGAGGAGACGCCACAGCAGCCGATCAACCCCTATGGCCGCAGCAAGCTGACGCTCGAATACGTCCTGGCCGACTACGCGGCAGCCTACCAGTGGGGTTTCGCGGCCCTGCGTTACTTCAACGCTTCCGGGGCCGCCGCCGACGGCAGCATCGGCGAGGACCACGACCCGGAAACGCACCTGATCCCGCTGGTGATCCAGGCTGCCGTCGGCCAGCGCCCGCATATCGAGGTCTTTGGCACCGACTACCCGACGCCCGACGGCACCTGCGTCCGCGACTACATTCACGTCGATGACCTGGGTTCGGCTCATGTGCTGGCACTGGAGAAGCTGCAACCGGGACAGGGCCTGCGCTTTAACCTGGGCATCGGCCGGGGCTATAGCGTCCGCGAGGTGATCCGCACGGTCGAGGAAGTGACGGGCAAAAAGGTGCCCGTGAAGGAAGGGCCGCGCCGCCCCGGCGACCCGCCGGAACTGATCGCCTCCTCGGCGAAAATTCAGCGCGAACTCGGCTGGCAACCGCAGTACACCGACCTGAAGCGCATCGTCGAATCCGCCTGGAACTGGCACAAATCGCACCCGCGCGGCTACGCCGACCGGCCCAAGTCCAATGCTTGAACTGACCACCGACAACCTCGCCGGCTACCTGCGCGGCCAGGGCTGGATCGGGCCAGGCCCCGTGCAGGTCGAACTGCTCGCCGGCGGCGTGTCCAACCTGGTCTTCCGGGTGCGGACGCCGGAACGGCTGTTCGTCCTGAAGCAGTCGTGCCCGCAGCTGCGCACCCAGGACGCCTGGTACAGCGACCTGGATCGTGTCTTCCGCGAACAGGAAGTCATGGAGGTGCTGCATCCCGTTTTGCCCGAGACCGTGCCCCAGGTGCTGTTCAGCGACCGAAAAAACTACGTCTTCGCGATGAGCCATGCGCCCGAAGACGCCCAGGTCTGGAAGCAGCAACTGCTGAGCGGCGCGATTGATCTCGCCGTCGGCCGCCGGGCCGGCGTCGTCCTCGGACGTATGCACGAGATCACCGCGTGCCAGCCGCAGCTCGTGGAAAAATTCTCGGATCGAAACGTCTTCATCCAGTTGCGCGTCGATCCGTTCTATCGGCGCATCCAGGTACGGCTGCCCGACCTGGCAACGGTGGTCGAACCATTGATTCAGCACATGCTGCACACCCGGCAAGCGCTGTGCCACGGCGATTTCAGCCCGAAGAACATCCTGACGCACGCCGCCGGCTTCACGCTGGTCGATTACGAGACCGCGCACCTCGGCGATCCGACGATGGACTTGGGCTTCTTTCTGAGCCACTTGATTCTGAAGGCGATCAAGCTCGCGTCGCTGCGCGAGCGGTGCTTCGCGCTGACGAAGGCATTTTGGGAAGGCTACGAAAGCGAAGTGCAATTCCGTCGACTCGCTGAGTTACAAGCGCGCGGCATCGAACACTTCGCAGTCTGTCTGCTCGCCCGCGTGGACGGAACCAGCCCGGTGGACTATCTCACCGAGGAGCGACACAAGGAAGCGGTGCGTCGTATCGGCCGGCGCATCATCTTGCGGGATCGGCCGCGGACCTGGGACGCCGTACCGAGCATCGTGGCGGACGAGGCCCAGCAAGGAGATCTAGCGTGACGGCGACGGCCCGCATCGAACGCATCCACGCCCGCCAGGTCCTGGACAGCCGCGGCCACCCCACGGTGGAGGTCGAGGTCCACTGCCAGGGCGGAGCTTTTGGCCGGGCCATCGTGCCTTCCGGTGCCAGCACCGGCAAGCACGAAGCACGTGAATTGCGCGACGGCGAGGCTGAGCATTTCGGCGGCAAGGGTGTCCTGCGCGCGGTGTCGCATGTGAACACCGTGCTAGCACCGGCGCTGCTCGGCCGCGATGTTAGCGCGCAGCGCGCCATCGACCGCACCCTGTGCGAACTGGATGGCACGCCCGACAAGTCCCGCCTGGGTGCCAACGCTATTCTCGGTATCTCGCTGGCATGCGCCCATGCGGCGGCGGACGCCCAGGGCGTCCCGCTCTGGCGCTATTTGGCTGACGACCGGCAGCCGTTGCTGCCGCTGCCGATGGTCAACCTCATCAGTGGCGGTCTGCACGCGGGCGGCAACCTCGACTTTCAAGATTTTCTGCTGTTGCCCATCGGGGCACGGTCGTATTCCGAAGCCCTGGAAATGACCGTGCGGGTCTATCGCGCGCTGGCCGCCACGCTGGCGCGCCACGGCTTTGAAGGCGTGCTGGTCGGCGACGAGGGCGGCTTCGGCCCGAAGTTGCAGCACAATGAGCAGGCGGTGCAGCTGGCCGTGGAAGCCATCGAGAAAGCAGGGCTGCGACCAGGGCACGATGCCGCCCTGGCCCTGGATGTGGCCAGCACGCATTTCTACCGCAACGGCAGCTATCATCTGCATTCCACGGTCGGCGTCTCGCTGACGGCGAAGGAACTGGCCGATACCCTGCTGCACTGGGTCACGAAGTATCCCATCCTGAGCATTGAGGACGGCATGGCCGAGGACGACTGGGAAGGCTGGGTAAAGCTGACCAGTGTGCTCGGCAAGAAGGTGCAACTGATCGGCGACGATTTATTCGTGACCAACCCGGAGCGCGTGAAGCGGGGCATCGCCGAAGGGGTCGCCAACGGCGTGCTCATCAAGCTGAACCAGATCGGCACGCTGACGGAAACGCTCGACGTGATCCACCTGGCCCAGCAGGCTGGGTACCGGCCGGTGATCTCGGCCCGCAGCGGCGAAACCGAGGATGCCACCATCGCCGACCTGGCGGTGGCGACGGGAGCAGGGCAAATCAAGATCGGCTCGGTGGCGCGCAGCGAACGGCTGGCGAAGTACAACCAGCTGCTACGCATCGAAGAGGAACTGGGGAAAGAGGCGTTCGCCGCCTGGCGGCCGGTGGGTTCATAAAATGGCCGCTGGCGGCTTCGCACCACCACTATTGGAGCGAAGCCGCCAGTGCAGCGTCCAGGGAGTGGCTGCCTGAAGTACGTCGGGCTTTCCAGCCCGACACGTCGCGCCAGAGGCTGGCCGCGCCCGCGCGACGACACCGCGGATCACCGGCGCTGCGTGTCGGGCTGGAAAGCCCGACGTACTGCCGCCGGTCAGGCAAGCACTCCTAGGACTTTGCACTGGCGGCTATCTGAACCCATGCTCCGCTGCCGGAAACTGACCTTCGCGCACTTCCCGACAGTAGTCCGTCGCGGCCTGAACGATCTGCCGGCCGACTTCGGCGTACTGCTTCACGAAGCGCGGGCGGAGTTCGTCGTAGAGGCCCAGCATGTCGTAGGTGACGAGAATCTGACCGTCGCAGCCCGCGCCCGCGCCGATGCCGATGGTCGGAATCTTCAGGGCGTTCGTGATGCGCTGCGCCACATCGTTCGGCAGACATTCGAGCACCACCGCGAAGGCCCCCGCTTTCTCGACGGCGAGCGCGTCTTCGAGCAGTTTCGCCTCATCGCGCTGCACCCGGAAGCCGCCGAGCCGGCGCACCGATTGCGGCGTCAGGCCAACGTGGCCCATGACGGGAATGTCGGCGGTGGTGATGGCCCGGATCATCTCCGCGCTGCGCACCCCGCCTTCCAGTTTCACGGCTGGCGCGCCGCCTTCCTTGACCAGGCGGCCCGCGTTTTCCAGCGCTTGCTGCGGCGAAATCTGAAAGCTCATGAATGGCATATCGACCACGACCAGCGCCCGCCGGCACCCTCGCATCACCATGCGCGTGTGGTAGATCATTTCGTCGAGCGTGACGGCCAGGCTGTCGGCCTGACCTTGCACCACCATGCCGAGCGAATCGCCGACGAGAATGCCGTCCACTCCGGCGGAGTCGAGCAGGCGAGCCATGCTGAAATCGTATGCGGTCAGCATGGTCAGGCGCGTGCCCCGACTGCGCGCGGCGAGGAAGTCCGGCACCGTCACCGGGCGGCTTGCTCCGGTCGCGGCCGGCGGACTGCCGCTATGCCCGTTCGTCGGTTTGATGATGGCGCTCATGGTCTTCTCCCCTGCGGATCGGCGAGCGGTCCATTCTCATTATACCCGCAAAGGCCGTCCGCGATCAGCGCGAACCGCCAGGTGCTTTCCCCAGGGGCACCCGGCGCGTAAACTAATCGCCATGAACGCTTTGAGGAATCACCTGCGCAACAAGTGCCTGGCCGGCGCACTGGCCGCCGGCCCCGTCATCATGCTCGTGGTCGCAGCGATCTGGCTGGAGGAGAACACCCGGCCGCTCACGGCACCCCTCGGCCGCCATTTTCCCGGCCTGGGCATCCTGCTCGCAGTGGTGGGCGTCTACCTGCTGGGCCTGCTGGTGACGAGCCTGATCGGCAGCTTCTTCCTGCGGGTGCTCGACTACCTGCTCGATCGTTTGCCGGGCCTGAACTTCCTGTACCGGGCCTGGAAAGACATACTGGTAATGCCCGCGGGCAAGGCCGGCGTGTTTCACAAGGTTGTGCTGATCCCGGCCGCCGAGGAACACGGCACGCAGATGGGCTTCACCAGCGCTGAACCGCTGCCGGGCGATCCGGACAGCATCTGCGTCTTCGTGCCCGGCGCGCCGAACCCGCTGTCCGGGAATCTGATATTCGTCAAGCGCGGTGATTGCCGGTTGCTCGACTTGCCGATCGAGGAAGCGTTCAAGTGCCTGCTCTCGACCGGTAAATTCGTGCCAGGACCGCTGCAAGGTTCGACCGGCGCGCCGCCGGTGGCCGAAAGTCAAAAATGAAGCGTCGCTGCCGTGTGCGGCCAGGTCAAGCAATACACTTCAAAAACCTCTGATACGGCTCATCCCAGGCCGACGCATTTCGCGGCGCGTACGACTTCACATCGAACGATTGCGCCACGACCGCGCGCGCGTCGGCGAGCGAACCGAGCAACTTCAGCCCGACGGCTTGCACCAGCAGGTTGCCAATGGCGGTGGCTTCCACGGGGCCGGCGACCACGGGCCGATTGCAGGCGTCGGCGGTGAACTGGCAAAGCAACTCGTTCTGACTGCCGCCGCCGACGATGTGAATCACTTCCAGCTGGCTGCCCGTCAGTTCCTCCAGGCGTTCCAGCACCCAGCGATACCGCAGCGCCAGGCTCTCCAGCGCACAGCGCACCACCGCGCCGGGTTCCTGCGGCGCGGATTGCCCGGTTCGCCGGCAGAAGTCCGCGAGGGCTTGCGGCATGTCGGCGGGCAGCAGGAACGCGGTATCGTCGGGATTGACCAGACTGGCGAAGGGCGGGGCGGCGGCGGCGAGGCGGGCCAGTTCATCGTAGCTCCACGCCTTGCCGGCGCGTTCCCAGGAGCGTCGGCATTCCTGCACCAGCCAGAGGCCCATAATGTTCTTGAGGAAGCGGATGGTCCCCGCCACACCGCCTTCGTTCGTGAAGTTGTAGCCCAGTACCTGCTCGTTGATGAGCGGCGCGGGTAGCTCCACGCCCATCAGCGACCAGGTGCCCGAACTGATGTAGGCCCAGGTCTGGCTCGCCGCCGGCACCGCGGCGACGGCGGCGGCGGTGTCGTGCGTGCCCGGCGCGACCACCGGCACCGGCTGCACGCCCGCTTCGCTGGCCACGGCTGGACGCAGCGTGCCCAGCACTTCGCCCGGCTGCACGATCGGGCCAAAGATATGCGTCGGCAGGCCGAAGGATTTCAGCAGATCGAAGGCCCAGTTCTTGGTCGTCGGGTTGTACATCTGGCTGGTGGAAACGTCACTCATCTCGCAGACCTTGCTGCCTGTGAAGAAGTAGTTCAGCAGGTCCGGCACCATGAGCAGCGTTTCGGCAGAATCGAGCAGCGGCGAGCGGTCGCGCTGCATCGCCAGCAGTTGGTAGAGCGAATTGATGCGCATGAACTGCACGCCGGTTTGCCGAAACACTTCCAGCTTCGGAACGCGAGCGAGGGCCTCGTCCATCGCCGTTTCCGTGTGCGGGTCGCGGTAGTGCCGGGGGTTGCCGAGCAGCACACCGCCCCGGCCGAGGAACGCGAAATCGACGCCCCAGGTGTCCACGCCCAGCGCGTCGATCCCGCCGTGCTCCGCGCCGCACTTGCGCAGGCCCGCCAGCATCTCGCGGTAGAGACCGAGGATGTCCCAGTACAGGCCATCGGGCAGCCGCACCGGGCCGTTGGGAAAACGATGCACGACCTCGAGCGAGAGCCGTTGCCCGTCGAAGCGGCCCAGGATGCCGCGCCCGCTTTCCGCGCCCAGGTCGAACGCCAGGAGTTGTTTCGCTGCTGCCATGTTGGATTTCGCGCTTTTCGAGTTAAATCGGAAGTTCGCCCACGGTTGCCAGTAAGGAGACTGCCGTGGTTGCTCGACAATGTACGGCAAACGGGGCTGGCCGGGAAGTTGCTGTTCGTAGTTCCGCCTTCAGGCGGCGAGCGACTCGACCGCCTGAAGGCGGAACTACGAACGGTCGGAAATGGAGGGAGGCCAAGATGAAGCGTGCACTGGTGCTCTACGACGGCGACTGCGCCCTGTGCCGCCAGTCCGTGGCGCTGCTGCAACGCCTGGACTGGTTCGGGCGCGTGCGCTATCAAGATGCCCGGGCTGTCGAACACCTCCCGGTCACCGAGCCACCGCTCGAACCGGCCCGGCTACTCGAGGAAATGCACCTGCTGACACCTGACCGGACGACGGTTCACCAGGGCTTTGCCGCGCTCCGCTGGCTGGCGTGGCGGCTGCCGTTGCTCTGGCCTTTGGCGCCATTTCTGATTATTCCGGGAATTCCAGCGCTCGGGCAACGTATCTACCGTTGGATCGCCCGGCATCGCTTCGACCTGGTACCGTGCCAGGACGGAGTCTGCCAGCTACCGAGAACCCAATGAATTGCAGCCAACCTCTTCGTCCCGCACCACCCGCGCAACGCCCTCGCTGAAGTCCCCGGTGCCTGCTATCCTAACTACGGATATCGCTCCGCGCTCTGGACGCGCGACAGGCACTCCGAACTTTGACGAGGCGTTCCCGATGGCCCGGAAATTCGTGCAGCAGTTCGCCGACGGCGACACCATCGATGAAGTCTACCTGGTGGTGGACAAGCAACTTCGGGCCAACCGCAACGGCAACCTCTACCTGCAACTCGACATCCGCGACCGCACCGCCACCATCAGCGCCCGTCAGTGGAACGCGGGCGAGCAGGTCTTTCGCTCGTTCGAGGTCGGCGACTTCGTGCTCGTCAAGGGCAAGGTGCAGCTCTTCCAGGGCGCCTTGCAGATGATTATCAACCACGTCGAACGCGTGGACGGCAAGCAGGTGCAACTCAGCGAGTTCCTGC
>JAEUIF010000608.1 GCA_016795185.1 Planctomycetia bacterium
CGGTAGGCGAACTGGAGTCGTTGCGTTCCCAGGGTGCGCTGCGCGACCCTGGGCTGTGGAGTACAACCGCTGCGCGGTAAAGAGTCGTCCAGTGTTTTGAATCGCGCAAGCTTTCGGTTGACTATGCACTAGCTTGGAACCTGAATTTCTATGACGAAGCAACTGAGGCTACTCCCTTCCGAGAATTAGGTCGACGACAAAGCACCCCCGCGCGTGAGGACCTTGTCCGCGGCAGTGGTTCAAGAGGTCCGCGCTATCGCAACCGGCGTCTTCGAGGGCATCCGCGAGAATCGGCAGACGGTCAAAAGCACGATCCTCGTAGATGGCTTGAGCCAGTCCCAGGACATTGTCCGTCCGCCATTGTGGTGCGAAAGTCAGCGGCCGGAAGGGGTTGCCGATGACGCAGCGGTAAAGATCAGCGAGAATGCGTTGTTCCCCTTGCCTGGCGGAATACCACGCCTCAGAACCTTCTGAAGCGTCTGTCGTCAATGCGACGGCCTTTGGGACATCGTCACTGGCGTACATCGTGTGCTCGGCGTTCCCGTGATTGCCGCGGCAGCAGTGAGATAGATGTACGGCACTCAATCCAGCCATGAAGCGAGGATCACTGGTCGGCCATTGCTGATAGATCGTCGCGGCAGAGTCGGTAATGGCACGGAGCTCTTCTTTGGAGCAGTGGCCGTCCGCGTATCGCTCCGCTGCTTCAACCGCAGCACGCGACTCAGGACTGGTAAGTAGATGCCAAATTCTGCGGACACACGCCGCGCCGGCCAGGAAGAACTTGCGCCGGCTGACGCGATCCGTTTGGTTCACGTAGTCGACCAGAGCACCTGGATTGGGGCAACTCAACCAGTCAGCTTCCGTAACGACTTGGCGGTGGTCATAGAACCACTGATACTCGTCGGTTTCCCAGTATTCGAGACGTGGGCCGTCGGCGGACATGATTTTCTCGCCACATCAGTAGTAACAATGGGGTCGCTTTCGCCGAGATCAATTTGGTCTGGCCTTTGGCAAGCCATGCACCGCCTGAAAACGGGACTACGCACCAATCAGAGCGCCGCGAAGTTCTTCAGCATCGTCAGCCCTACCTTCTGGCTCTTCTCCGGGTGGAACTGCGTGGCCAGGATGTTTTCGTGCCAGATGGCGGCGGCGAACGGGGTAGGGTAATCGCTTTCGGCGGCGATCACCGCAGCGTCCTTCGGCACCGGATAGTAAGAGTGGACGAAGTAGACCGATGCGCCTTCGGGCAGGTCGCGGAAGAGCGGCGCTGGTTTGCGAAAGTGGAGCTGGTTCCAGCCCATGTGCGGCACTTTCAGACCGGGTTGGTCCTCGAAGCGGACCACCTCGCCAGGCAGCAGGTCCAGTCCGGTGTGCAGGCCGTCCTCGTGGCTGCGCGTGAAGATCAACTGCATGCCCAGGCAGATGCCCAGGAAGGGCTTGCCGCGACGCACGTGCTCGACAATGGGCGGCGTCAGGCCGCTTTCGTTCAGGCGAGCGATGGCGTCCTGAAAGGCACCGACGCCGGGCAGCACGACCTTGCCGGCTTCCGCGATCCGCTGCGCATCGCTACTGATGATGGATGCCTGGCCCACTTTCTCGAACGCCTTCTGCACGCTGCGCAGGTTGGCCATGCCGTAATCGACGATGACGATATCGCTCATCCTCAGTTCCCTTCCGGAGCGATGCCGCGCACCCGGCGCATGAATCGCAGCAGTACAGCGGACACGAACATGAAGGTCGCACCCGCGCCAATGATCGCGCCGGTCAGCGGCCAGTGAAACGCCAGCGGCACCAGTGCCATCCCGAAGTTGTTCCAGTACAGGCAAGTAATCAGCACACCCACCGCCAGCGCCGGGCCGAACGGCATGGCGTTGTCGCCCGAACGCACCCACTGCACCACGCCGAAGAACAGCGCGGGGATCACCGACACGAAAAAGGCGATGATGATCGGCTGCCAGCCGATGAAGGCGCCGGCCATCATCATCAGGTCGGCGTCGCCCAGGCCCAGCGCTTCCACGCCCATGCCGGTGCTGAACACGCGCCGGATACCCCGCAGCACCAGCGAACCGGCCAGCATGCCGGCCAGGCCGTCGAGCAGACCGCTGTACCAGGTGCCGCCGGGCGCTAGCCAGGCCGGCAGCGGCCACCAGAGCGGCCAGAGTTGCAGCGCGCCCAGCGGCGGATCGGGATCGAGAATCGGCGGCATCCACCACGGCGCGCCGGCAATGGGCAAGATGGTGACCGCGCCCGTCGTCACATACGGCCAGGGCCAGGGCCAAAGCATCGAGAAGACCAGGCCAAAGGCCGCGCCGGTGAACGTGACCGACAGCGGAATCTCGCGCTGCGCCAGGTCGCAGCAAGAAACGATCATCAGGAAGCTGAACAGCACCGCGTGATGGGCGTAGATGATCCAGAACTTCAGGGGCACCAGGCCCGACTGCATGGCCAGCACTTGCGAAGGCGTCACCGGAATTTCATGCACGTTCTCGTGGACCACCAGGTAGTACAGCCCGGCGAATCCGAGGCCGGTCAGTAATTCGACGAAGAAGTAAGCGCTGGAGAAGCCCACCCCGCAGGTCCGGCAGCGGCCGCGCAACAGGCAATAGCTGATGAGCGGGATATTGTCGCGCGCGGCGATCGGTTGCAGGCACGCCCCGCACCGGGAAGTCAGGGGCCAGAGGAGGCTCTTTTCCAACGGTAGTCGGATGATGCAAACGTTCAAAAAGCTGCCGATGACGGCACCCAGGACGAACATCAGGGGCAGATAGATTTCGAGCATGTCAGCGATTATATACCGCTGACACCGCCGTGGTCGGCAGGTTCGGGGGAAAGACAGGGAACGACCAATCCTGCCGAAGGCGCGGCCCGTTCGCTTCAAAATAAGCGCCCGAAGCCCTCACAAGCCTGAAGCGCGCGTGAGGGAACCTTTTCCTTCGCGCGCTTCAGGCTTGTGAGGGCGAAAGCCGCAGCGGTTGACCGATGCGAACGCGGCACTCAGCGCCGCTGCCGATTGCCCGGACGACCGACGCCGCCGGTGCCCGAATTGTTAAAATACGGGCTAAACTGCATGAAGCCGACCGGATGGCCGGTCTCCGACAGGGTCGGGAACAGGTTTTCCACTTCGTTGGTCGTCGCGCTGGTGCGGCGTTCCAGGTCCAGCAGGGTGGCTTCGGTCTGCTGCGCGAAGGCGCGGCGCTCGAAGGCCGGTTGCACTTGCAGGTAATAGTTGAGCGCTGCGTTGCCGCCGTTGAGCAGGTTCAGATACGGGCTCAGCGCCGGCGGCCGGCTGTACGGGCCATAGCGGCCGACGCCGCCATACTGCGCCTGGGCGCTCGAAGCGCCGGCCAGGCCAAACGCCAGACCGGTCAGGATGGCCAGGGAGAGTCGTTGCATGGTGTCGTTCCTCCGGCGGACGGAAAACGTCGGCGAAGTCGCCCGATCACCTGATTCTACGGCGGGCGAAGCGGCGGCGCGAACCGGGAAATCCGTTTCCCCGGCCGCGCCGCTTGGAAGTTGGGCAAACTCTACTGGCCGAAGTTGTTATTGTTGTTATTTTGGCCGTTGGTGCGGATCGAGTTTACCGTGCTGCTACCCAGCAGGGTGATGCCGAAGATGCGCTCGATGGGCGACAGGAAGCGAGCCAGCGCCGTATCGACGGTCACCAGTTTCTGCGCCTTCACGTAGACGCGGTCGTTGGGCATGATCTGGTAATTGGTCCGCACCTGGCCGTGCTGCGTGATGCCCACCCAATCCACTGGCAGGACTTGCTGCCCGTGTCCGCCATGCACCGTGCGCGCCACCGTGATGTGCTTCTTGGAAGCCACCGGCGGCAGGCCGCTGATCTGGCTGATCGCGTCCAGTACCGTCTCGTTGCCGGTGATCGGGAAGCGCGTCACCTGTTCGCCGAAGCCGCCGCCGTCCGTGATGACGTAGTAGTACTTGCTGTTGTACGCCAGCACGTCCACGCTCAGCACTTTCTTGATGAGTTCGATGTCCGACACGGGCTTCTTCAGGTCGAGTTCCTTGAACTCCGGGTCGTCCTTCTGCGGCAGGATGCGGATGCGGCCCGCCAGCTGGCGGGCGATGGCGTCCTTGGCGGCATCCAGGGTCAGGCCGGTGACGTAAACCGGACCGTAGATGCCCAGGTTGATGGTGCCGTCGGGCCGCACCAAGTGCTGGCCGCGAATCGGCTGGTCGCGCAGCGACACACCGCTCTCGATGATGAGCACGTCCGGCGGATCGATGATGTACGGCGGCAGCGTGACGCGGGCATGCTCGTGCGGCGTGGGCGGCAGCGGCAGGGGCTTGACCATGTCCAAAGGCATCCCCGTGCCGGCCATCATGGTTTCCACACCGGGTGCTTTGCCAGCGGTCTCCGGGCCGGGTTCCGGCTTGCCGTCGTCGTCGGGAGATTTCGGCAGTTTCTTCGGATAGATTTTCAGCTCCATCGGCTGAGGTTCGGGCGGGGCCTGCACGGCAGCCGGTGCTGGCTCGAACATGGGCGCGTCCTGGAAGTTGGCCGATTGCAACGGCTGGCCGGGGCGCGCCAGCGGACGCCAGTCGCTGGCAGCCGGCTGGCCGCCCGGCAACGGCAAATCCACTTCGGGTGCCGCCGACACCGGTTCCAGTATGGCGTCGGGCACGAAGATCGGCACTGGCTCTTCGATCGGTTCGTGATCGCCGATGGGCACGACGCGGCCGACGGTGACCAGTGGGCCGCTCGTCGGCGGATGGCCTGTCGTCGCCAGGCTCAGGGTGACGCGCGGCTGCTTGAGGTACCTGGCCAAATGGCGCTGGACAGTGAACTGTGCCTGACCGAGCGACAGGCCGGCGACCGAAACGTTGCCATACGGCCCGATGGACAGGGTGCCGTCCGGCCCCACGTCGCTTTCGCCCTGCATCATCGCAGCGGGTTGCGCTTCGGCCGACTCGATGGTCCACAGGACTGTCGCCCGCACCGTCAGGGTCTGGCTGGCGTAAGACAACCTCCCCGGTTGCTGCGCGAAGGCCGGTTCCGCGACGCCGAGCGACCAGCCCAGACCAATGGTGCAGAACCCTGCCGTGACCTGCCAGCGCACCGGCAGCCTGGCGCGGCGACTGTGCCCCATGAGCCGACTCCTTGTCTGCATGGAATGACGGGCGGACTTCCTGTCCTGCCCGGAAGCGTGCCTGCTCGCGCAAAGCCGCTTCCCATCATTCCCCAGCTATCGGTATTCTTCAACTTCCTGGATTAACCCGAACGACGGCGACGGGTAGGGCCGGTGAGTTCTTCCCGGCTTACAGCCGGCACATCGGGTTGGCTTTGCCCAGTTTGCGCAGCTTTGGTGCTTTGAGCTTCACGGCTACAGGCAAATTTCGATCGCACCGTCACCTTGAAGTTCCAGGTGGAGTGTGCGGTCGCGCAACTGGGGATGTTTAAGCAAGAAGCGGGCCAGCGGCGCGACGACGCGCTTTTCCAGCACTCGTTGCAGGGGCCGCGCGCCGAAACGGGCGTCAAATCCTTCCCGGGCCAACAGGCCGACCAGAGCGTCCGACCATGTCAACCGCAGGCCCGCGCGGCGAAACGCCTCGCGCTGGGCGATTTCGTGCAGTTCCTTGCGAGCAATGGCATCGATGGTGACCGCGTTCAGCGGCTGGAAATGAACCACGCCGTCGAGCCGGTTGAAAAACTCCGGCCGGAAGAAGTCTCGCGCCACGGCCGTGTAGTCCGGCTGCGCACCGCGTACCAGGCCGAAGGACTCGCGCTGTGCCGCGCCCAGGTTGGAAGTCATGATGATGACGCTGCCGCGAAACGTGGTCGTCCGGCCGAAGCGGTCGGTCAGCCGGCCCTCGTCGCAGACGCCGAGCAAGGCGTCGAAGACCTCTGGGCTGGCCTTCTCGATCTCGTCGAGCAGCAGCACGCAGAAGGGCTGGCGGCGCACGCGGCGGACCAGCACGCCCGGTTCGCCATGCGGCGGTCCGAGCAACCGTTCGACGGCATCGAAGCCGGCGTACTCGCTCATGTCGAGGCGAACCAGGCGGTCATCGTCGGGGCTGCTCGTGCCGTGGAGCGCTTCGCCGTGGCCGAAGAGCACCCGAGCGAGCGTCCGCGCCAGTTCGGTCTTGCCGACTCCAGTCGGCCCGCAGAAGAGCAGCACGCCCAGCGGGCGCTG
>JAEUIF010000613.1 GCA_016795185.1 Planctomycetia bacterium
GATGGTGAACGCGGCGTTCGGCTTGCCACGGCTGGTCATTTGGTGGGTGTTGCGCGCCGTTTGCAGCGGGTCCTCATCGTTCGACAGGTCCTTGCTGTAGAACGTGATGCCTTTCTTATCGGGGTCGCTCAGGTTGACCGAGACGGCCACGTAGTAGGGCTTGTTCAAGGCGATGTGCAGTCCAGAAAAGATGGCTTCGTAGGCCGCGCCGTTCTTGGTTTCGTCGCCGAACAGTTGCAGCACCAGTGTCTGCGGCTTGAACTGCGAGCGCTTGCTGGTGACGCCGCAGGACCAGCCCGGCTGCTTGCGGTCACCGTTCCAGTGAGCGGCGATGGTCCGCACGGCGGCGTCCTCGTAGGTCGAACGCAGCAGGATGAACGCCTCCACGGTGAACTCGCCCTCGGCGAGCGACTCGGCCATCGGCACGCGGAACATGGTCTGCGGGCCGTCGGGCTGGAGCACCGCCGCCTTGCCCTCGCGGTAGGGCAGCTTCTCGGACTGGAAGACGGTGTTGACGACCGGCTTGTCGGCGGGCCGGTTGCTCTGGCGGCGCAGGAAGGCGACGCCCTTGCTCTGCTCACCGGCGGTGGCGGGGCGGCCGAACGCCAGGCGAAACGCCTGGTCGATCAGTTCCTCGTCCGTACGGCCGGGTTGCTTCAGCAGACGGTCGGCCATCACCTTGGCGCGCTGGAGCATGTACGGGCTGTTGATGAGCAGCAGCGCCTGCGTCGGCGTCGTGGTGACGTTGCGCTCGGGCATGCTGGTAAAGCCTTCGGGCAAGTCGAAGACTTCGAGCAGCGGGTCGTGCTGGTTGCGAAAAACCTTGGTGTAAATGGTCCGCCGGCCGCGCGAGGTATCGACGCCCGGCCCGCCGCCGGCCAGGTCGAGTTCGCCCGTGGCTTGCAGCAGGGCGTCGCGAATCTGCTCGGCGTCAAGGCGGCGCGTGGCTGACCGCCAGTGCCAGCGGTTTTCGGGGTCTTTCTTCAGCGCCAGTTCAGAAGCCGGGTGCGTGGCCGACTGCCGGTAGGTCGCCGAGTTCACGATCAAGCGGTGCAGTTGCTTCAGGCTCCAGCCGTCCTGCACGAAGCGGGCGGCCAGCCAGTCGAGCAGTTCCGGGTTAGAAGGTTTTTCGCCGAGGCGGCCGAAGTCGCTGGCGGTGGCCACCAGGCCCTTGCCGAAGTGATACTGCCAGACGCGGTTGACGATGACGCGCGTCGTCAGCATGTTGTCCGGCGACGCCACCCAGCGGGCCAGCTCGCTGCGGCGGCCCGTGGAGTTGCTCAGCGGCTTGACCTCGGCGGGGGCCTCTTGCAGCAGCGTCAGGTAGCCCGGCTCGATGGCCGGCAGGTTGGCCTTCTTCGGAATCTGGGTCACGGGGGCCGTCGCACCCGTATCGCGGGCCGTCAGACCGACGGGCAGGGGCGCGGGCTTCTGCGCCTGGAACTGGTTGAGCTGTTTCTTCAGCTCGATTACCTTCTGCTTCTGTTCGTCCTTGAGCTTGGTTTCGATGCGGGCGTATTCGTACAGCACCTGGCGATAGGCGAGTTCCGCCAGTTGATGCTCCAGCGGAGTGCGCTCGGCGACCGGCTTGCGGATCATGACCTGGATGTCTTCGGGGAACTTGTCGATGGCGGCCTTTGCGGACTTTTCGCGCACCGGGGCTTCGATGGCCTCGATCTGCGCCCGCAGGTCTGCCGTGGTCTTCTCCCAGGCCGCGAGCTTCGCGCGGTACTCGTCCTGCTCGCGCGGGGTGGCCAGCGGACGGTCGTCGATGGGCAGGAAGGCGGCGAAGAAGGCCCGCAGCCGGTAGTAGTCCTTCTGCAAGATCGGATCGAACTTGTGGTCGTGGCAGCGGGCGCAGCCGTAGCCCATGCCCAGGAAGACCTCGCCGGTGACATCCGTGAGGTCGTCGAGGATGTTGTTCCACTGGGTGCGCACGTCGCGCTGGTTGTACTCGTAAATCCAGTGCCGCAGGAAGCCGGTGGCGGCCAGGGCGTCCGGATCGTCGGGGGACAATTCGTCGCCGGCCAGCTGCTCGCGGACGAACTGGTTGTAGGGCTTGTCGTTGTTGAACGCCCGCACGACATAGTCGCGATAACGCCAGGCTTCCGGGCGGAAGTCGTCGATGCGGAAGCCGTCGGACTCGGCGTAGCGGACCAGGTCGAGCCAGTGCCGCGCCCAGCGCTCGCCGTAGTGCGGGCTGCCGAGCAGCTTCTCGACCAGGCGCTCGTACCACTGCGGCGAATGGTCCGCAAGCGCCGCTTCGAGTTCCGTCTGCGTGGGCGGCATGCCGACCAGGTCGAAGTACAGCCGGCGCACCAGGGCGCGGCGTTCGGCGGGCGGCGACGGCTTCAGCCCTTCGCTCTGGAGCTTGTGCAGAATGAAGCGGTCGATGGCGTTGGCGGTCCAGCCGTCGTCGGCCACCGCGGGCACCGCGACGGGCCTCACCGGCTGGAATGCCCACCAGCGGCGGTCCTCGTCGGTGATCTTGCCGGGGTTGCGGCTCGCCGTCGCGGTCGCGCCCGGCCAGGGCGCGCCGTCCTTGACCCACTGTTCGAGGGCCGCGAGCTGCGCGTCGGTCAGCTTGCCCTTGGGGGGCATCTTGAGATCGGCATCGGTCTGCTTCACCGCCTTGAGGAGCAGGCTCTTCTCGGGTTCGCCGCGCACCAGGGCCGGGCCAGTGTCGCCGCCCTGGAGCAGGCCGGCGAGGGAATCGACCGTCAGGCCGCCCTTCTTCTTGTTGGCCGCCTGGTTATGGCACTGGTAGCAATGGTCGGCCAGCACGGGGCGGATGTGCTTCTCGAAGAACTCGACCTGCTGCTTGGTCGGCGCGGCCGGCGGATTCGCGGCCGAAGCGGCGTTGGCGGCCAGCAACAGGACCAGACCGGCGACCGTGCTAAACCGCAAGCGGAGGCTCTTCACTGCGCTCGGTTGCTTCATGGCGGTTGACTCTTGTTGACCGGCGAAGGCAGGGGCCAGGCATTGATTGTCGGCCATTCTAACGGTAAGGTCGAGCATTGTCTTTAGTTCGGATTGATAACTTTTGACCGACGTTGATCGCGCCGCATGGGAACGACGCTCAATGCCGTGGAGCCGTTGCAACCACCCTTCCAATGTGTGGATGAACAGGTGTTTGTTACACCGCTCGACGGCTGCAATGACATTCCGAATCGGTGCTTCAAGATCGTCTTCATGCTCGAAGGGCACAGCCTGCTCCAGATCGACGAGGAGCCGCGCGTGCCCTTCGCGCCGGGCGACGTGGTCGTGATTCCGCGCGCCTGCCGGCAGCGCTACTGGACCAGCCCGCGGCGGGAGTTGCGCCGACTGCACGCCCTGCGGCTGGTCTTCGACCCGGCGGTCTGTCCGCCCTTCACGGCCGGGCCGCACGGTTTACCGCCGACCGGCGACCCCGAGCGCGACTTCACTGCCTTCGTCCGCCAGCATCTGCACGACACGGTGCATCTGCCGGGCGGCCAGGATGAGACCATCCGACCGCTGCTCACGGAACTGCGTCAGGAAGCGGAACGCCGCCAGCCGGGCTATCGCTTCCGGGTGTCGGCCCTGTGCCTGGCCGTGGTGGTGCAGCTGGTCCGCCAGTTGCAGCAGCATGCGGCGGCGGAAGTCGCGAACCGGCCGTCGCGCCGGGCGCATTTGGCCCTGCACGTGCGCGAGTTTTTACTGAAGAACCTGGACCGCGCCTTGCACCTCGACGAGATCGCCCAGCAGCTGACAGTCAGTCCGGAACACCTGGCCCGGACCTTCAAGCAGGAAACCGGGCAGACCGTTTTCTACTACTTGCAGCAGCTGCGCCTGGAGAAGGCCAAGACTTTCCTGATCGGCTCCGACAAGACGGTGTCCGACATCGCGACGCTGACCGGCTATAGCTCGCTGGCGCTGTTCAGCCGGACGTTCAAGCGGCACGTGGGCGCCAGTCCGCTGCATTACCGGCAGCAGCGCTGGGAGGAGGCGGTGGAGAAGATTTAGCAGTAGGTCAATTCGCAACTTATCAACTCGGAGAGGTGGTGGTTTGTTTACCGCGTAGCGGTTGTACTCCACAGCCCAGGGTCGCGCAGCGCACCCTGGGTACTGGGGCGAATAGGATCGGTATACCCCGAAGGGGTTTGACAAGGCCGCCCATTGCGGTTTGTACAACCGCTTCGCGGTAGGCGCAACCATGAATGGCCCGCAACCCAGGGTGCGCTGCGCGACCCTGGGCTATGGAGTATAACCGCTACGCGGTAAGGACGATCCCGCGACAGTAAACTTCACGCTTTGCTATCCATAACAATCTCGCTCAGCTATACTTACAGCAAGCAAGCCAGTCGCGGCCACGGATCGGCCGCCTAAATTCGCTGCTTCATTGCCTAGAGATGATGGAAGGGCCAACGCACCCCCCGGATGGAACCCCAAGCCTTCCTTCGTCTTCCGGCCGAGGACGATTACCGACATGACCGAGGGTGGAGTCCGCCACGGACAAATCGCCCGGCTGCTGATGCACCATCGGACGGCCCTCTACGGGTACATCTACGCCTGCGTGCGCAACCACGCGGATGCGGAAGACATCCTGCAAAACGTCTCCGTGGCAGTAACGGAATCCTTCGACCGCCTTCAGGATGAAGCGGGCTTCCTGCCCTGGGCACGTGAGATCGCGCGTCGCCGCGTGCTGGCCCATCGCCGCACCGCCCAGCGGGAACAGCCTTTCGACCCCGAACTGCTGTCGCGACTGGCCGAGGCGGCGGATCGGGTGGAGCAAGCGTGTCCGGCGTCGGCCCATCGGACGGCCCTGCTGAGTTGCCTGGAAGGCTTGCCGCCGCGCAGCCGCCGGCTGATTTCGCTGCGGTACGAGGGGTCGGTGAAGGGCATGAGCGACCTGGCAGCCCAGTTCGGCCGCAGCGTGCAGAGCATTTACGCCCAGGTGAAACGCATCAAGACCCGGTTGCGCGATTGCGTCAAACGCCGCCTCGCGCTGGAGATGCAGTGATGACTCCGCACTCCGATCAGGACCAGGTCCAGTCCTATCTGGACGGCGAACTCGCTGGCGACGCCCTCACCGCGTTCGAGCAGCGCCTGGCCGCCGAACCGGCGCTGGCCGACCTGCTGCTGTCGCTGTCGCGCGAGGAAGCCATCCTGACCGAATGGGCGCGGTCCAACGCCGTCCAGGCAGAAATGGCCTCGCCCGCCGCCTCGGCTGGCAAGTCCGGGTTCCGCCGCCGACTGGAAGCCATGCTATTCTTCACCGCCGCCGCCGCGGTCATCATCGCCATCCTGGGCAAGTTCGGTTCGAATCCGCCCGCGCCGTCTCCGCTCCCCGTCGGGCCGTCCGAGTCCGCCGACTACGCCAAGCTCGAAGACATGCACGGCGAGGTCTACGTGGTGCGGGGCAGCGGTGAACCGATGGTCGCCCTGATGGGGCAGGCGCTGCCCTCCGGCGCGCGCTTGCAGACCAAGGGCGAAGGCAGCTACGCCGTCGTCAAGATGAGCGATTCCAGCCGCTTCGCGCTGGGCAACGATACAACCTTCCGCATCGGTTCCGCGATGCCTTCCTCCGACCCGTCGCCGACCGTTGACGGGCCGCAGGTCTATCTCGAAGAAGGCACCGTGGCGGCGGATGTGCCCCAGCAGCCGGCCAACCGGCCAATGGTGGTGGCCACCCCGCATGCCGAGGTGCGCATCGCCGATTCGCGCGCCAGTATCACCAGCGTGCCACGCGGCACCCGCATCGAACAGGAGAAGGGCCAGGCCCAGCTGGTGCGCAAGAGCGACGGGCAGGCCATCGATCTACAGACCGGCTGGTTTGCCGTGGCCCCGGCGCAGAAGAGCACCGAGCAGTTCAAGCCGCAGCCAATGCCGACGGCCATCACCCAGGCCAAAATGATCGTCCGCGAAGGCATCGGCCCGCTGCAATCGGCCGCCTTCTCGCCCGACGGTGCCCGGCTGGCCATCGGCGCTGCGGACGGTACTGTGCGCGTCCTGAATCTGACCGAAAGCCAGCTGGCCTGGCCGCCCGTCCGCACCGGCAAGGCTCAGGTGCGGGCTATCGCCTTCGCGCCGAACGGTTCGCTGGTCGCCGCCACCGGCGATGACAAGCAGCTGAAGCTCGTCGCTGCCGGCGACGGCGCGGAGCTGGCCACCCTCAAGAACTACAAGCATCCGATCCTCTGCCTGGCCTTCTCACCAGACGGCAGCCTGCTCGCCACCGGCGGCGGCGGCAAGCAGGGCGAAATCAAGGTCTGGAACGTCGAGGCCCGGCTGGAAATCGCCAGCCTGTCCGGCCATACCAACGGTGTGCTGGCCGTCACCTTCTCGCCGGACGGCCGCTCGTTGGCCACCGGTGGCCGGGACGGCAGCGTCAAGCTCTGGGACATCGCCGCCGGCAAGGAGCGCCTGAACCTGACGGCCCATTCCTCGCAGGTCAACGCCCTGGCCTTCTCGGCCGATGGCGCGCTGCTCGCCAGCGCCGGCAAGGACATGACCGTCAAGCTCTGGGACATGACCACCGGCAAGGAAGCGCGCACCTTCCAGGGGCTGTCCGGCGATGTGCGTGCGCTGGCCTTCTCCGCGGACGGCAAGCGCCTGGCCGCCGCCGACCAGACGCTGCGCCTCTGGGACCTGGAAGCCGGCCAGCAACTGGGCATCTTCAAGGGACACCGCGGCGGCATCTGCGCCATGTCCTTCGCCGCCGACGGCAAGCACATCACCACCGCCGGCTGGGACCGCACCATCCGCTCCTGGGACATCCCCGAAGCGCAACGCTGATCCCGGCCACTCGCGGCTTTGCACATGTCGTAGGGTCCGCTGTGCGGACCATTGAACCCAAAGTTGATGGTTCAATGGTCCGCACAGCGGACCCTACGAGTTTTTGACTTTGCTTTTCCTTCATTCCACATTTCTGCCAGAATCGGAAGTCAGACTCCTTTCCGCCGGCATTCTATAGCCAGTTCGAGCAAGCCGAGGAGGCCACGGGTCATGGCACGGCATCCCCTGGGGACGGTCCTACGCCGGGTGCGCCAGCTATTGGCGCCTGTTGATGAACGTTCCATCAGCGACCGCCAGTTGCTGGAGCGCTTCGTCGAAGGGCACGACGAATCCGCCTTCGAGGCACTCGTGCAACGGCACGGGCCGATGGTGCTGGGCGTCTGCCGGCGCGTGCTGCCGGAGGCCCACGACGCCGACGATGCCTTCCAGGCCACGTTCCTGGTGCTGGTCCGCAAGGCCGGATCGCTGCCCTGGCGCGAGACCATCGCGCCGTGGCTCTGGCAGGTGGCCCATCGCGTGGCGCTCAAGGCACGCGCGCATGCGGTACGGCGACGCCAGTCCGAACGGGAGGCCGGCGCGATGGCTGCCAGCGAAGTCCAGGCGGAAGCAACCGGCGAAGCCGACCGGCGCGAGTTGCGCGGCGTGCTCGACCAGGAATTGCAAAAGCTGCCGGACAAGTATCGCGCGCCGCTGGTGCTCTGCTACCTCGAAGGCAAGACGCACCAGGAAGCCGCCGTGGAACTCGGCTGGCCGCGCGGCTCAATGGCCAAGCGCGTGCTGCGCGCCGAAGAGTTGCTCCGCGAACGGCTGCTCGGCCGGGGCGTGGCGCTCTCGGCCGGACTGGCGGCGCTGCTCGCGACCGAGCGGGCCGCCACGGCAGCGCTGCCCGCGGCGTTGCTCGCCGATACGCTGCGCCTGGCGGGCGACGGCGCGGTCCCGGTTGCCAGTCAAGTCACCTATCTCGCGGAAGGAGTCATCCAGACCATGAACCTGAGCAAGTGGAAGTTCGTCGCCGCGGCGCTGGTCGTCCTCGGCCTGCTGGGCAGCAGTTTCGGGATGCTCTGGCAGCCCGGCCAGGCCGCCGATCCCGTGAAGGAAAAGCGGCCCGTGGACCCAGCACAAGTGAAGGCCGACAAGGCTGCCGTGGTGCAGGGCAACACCGCCTTCGCCCTCGACCTCTACGGCAAGCTGCGCACCCAGGAAGGCAACCTCTTCCTGTCGCCCTACAGCATCTCAACGGCGCTGGCCATGACTTCCGCCGGGGCGCGCGAGAACACGCTGACGCAGATGGAAAAGACCCTGCGCTTCCCGGTGGAGCAGGACCGGCTGCACCCGGCATTCGGCCTGCTGCAAGGCGAGACGAAGCCTGGCAAGGGTTATCAGCTCTCCGTGGCCAATGCCCTCTGGTGCCAGGTCAACTTCCCGATCCGCGACGAGTTCCTGAAGACCAACGAGGAGCACTACGGCGGCAAGCCGGTGGGCGTCGATTTCGCGAAGAGTACGGAGGAAGCCCGCCGCACCATCAATGGCTGGGTCGAGCAGCGCACGCAGGACAAGATCAAGGAACTCATCAAGCCGGGCATCCTCGACAACCGGACGCGCGTGGTGCTGACCAACGCCATCTATTTCAAGGGCGACTGGGCCAGCCCGTTCAAGAAGGACGCGACGCGCGACGCGCCGTTCCTGTCGGCGGGCAATAAGGTCAACGTACCCCTGATGGTGCAGTCGGGCGAATTCCCGACCCTGCACGCAGCGGACTTCGACGCCCTGGAACTGCCCTACGCCGGCAAGGAACTGTCGATGGTGATCTTCCTGCCGAAAAAAGTCGATGGCCTGGCTGACTTTGAGAAATCGCTGACGGCGGAGAAGTTGCAGGGTTGGCTCGGCAAACTGAGGTCGGAGCAACTGCTCGTGTCGCTGCCGCGCTTCCAGGTGACGGTGGACCTCCGACTCGACGAAACGCTGAAGGGCTTGGGCATGTCGGACGCCTTCTTGCCGGGGGCGGCCAATTTCGCCGGCGTCAACGGTAAGGCAAGCGACCTGTACATCGCGGCAGTCGTCCACAAGGCGTTCGTGGAAGTCAACGAGGAAGGCACCGAAGCGGCGGCGGCCACCGCCGTGGTCGAGAGGTCGCGCGGCTTGCCGCCGCAGTTCCGCGCCGACCATCCGTTCTTCTTCCTGATCCGCGACCAGCGTACCGGCAGCATCTTGTTCATGGGGCGGCTGGTGGAGCCGAAGTGATTGGACGCCAGCGAGGCACCGTTGCCCCCGCGTGGCCAGCCCAGCGCTTTCCTGAATAACTGATAGCTGACAGCTGATAGCTGCCAGCTATCAGCGATCTTCTTTTCTTTCGCACCTT
>JAEUIF010000636.1 GCA_016795185.1 Planctomycetia bacterium
CCCTGGCGGGATAGGGGTTGGGGTGAGGGGGCTGGACTTGGCAATGACTTCCCCTCACCCCAACCCCTCTCCCGCCAGGGGAGAGGGGATCAGTCCCCGGCTCAAGGAGCCCCTGTCATGCGACGCCGCTCCGGCTTCACCCTGATCGAACTGCTCGTCGCCATCGCGCTGATCGTCATGATCCTGGCGGTGCTGGCCTCCGCGTTTTCGGTTGGCCTGGACAGCTTCGGCCGACTCAAAGCCATCGGCGATATGTCCGAACGGCTGCGCGTCGCCGCGCAGCTGATCCGCGAGGACCTGGGTGCCAATCACTTCGAGGCCGACTACCGCCTGAGCGACCCCAGCTTTGGCAGCGGCCTCCGTGCGCCGCGCGAGGGCTTCTTCCTCATCAAGCACTTCGCCAACAGCGTCAACGAGGGCGTCGCCGATAATACCACGTCCTGGCGCTCGCCGGCGGTGGATGCGACCACCAAGGCCGCCGGCAGCCACGTGCTGTACATGACGGTGCGCCGCAAGGGCAACCAGGACAAGCAGTTCTTCTCCGCCACCCTGCCGAGCGGCGCCCAGTTGCTGAATCTGCCCGATGATGCCTCACCGTTCCCCAACACGCCCGCGACCTTGCCGGCCATCCTGGCGCCCGACGCCCGCATGCAGGACCCCAACCGAGTCATCTACCGCAGCCAGTGGGCGGAAGTGGCCTACTTCCTCCGGCCGCTGCCGGCCAACGATCCCCTGGACGCGCTGGGTACGCCGCTCTACGCCCTGCACCGCGTGGTGCGCGTCCTGGTGTCGCCGGAGAACCGGCGGTTGGTGTCGCTGCCGCGCACGCAGCAGGACCTGTACTACGCCATGAGCTTTTACCCCGCCGCGCCGGCGACGGGCAACATCACCTTCGGCACGCCGCGCGACGTGCGCGATGATCAAAACAGACGCTCGCTGAACTTCAACCAGGAGCCGACCAACCCGGCGGCCCAGCACCTGCCTGGCTGGTCCGACCCCGACGGCAACTCGGACACCCGCTTCCTGCTGCTGCCGGACGTGATCTCCTTCACCGTGCAGATCATCCGCGCGCCCACCGTCTCGGGCGTGGGCCCGGTCTTCGGCTACCCGGTCGCCAGTGGCGGCACCGTCGATTTCCAGGACCTGCGCGCCGCGGGCTTCTCGAACGGCATCTACGAATCGACGACGGGCGGCGGACTGCTCGCCATCCGGATCAGCCTGCGCGTCTGGGACGTGCGTTCGCACCAGACGCGGCAAATTACCATCATCCAGGATCTATAAGCGTATCCATCGCGAGCCGCGCGCCGCCCTTCGGCCGCCCGCGGTTCGTCCCTTCGAGGGCTTCAACATGCCTCGCACACGTGCCACCCGACAGTCGACCGCCCGCCAGGGCGTCGTCCTGCTCGTGGTCATCTCGCTGCTGGTGCTGTTCTTCGTCGTCGGCCTGGCCTTCGTCATTTACTCCAGCGCGCAGGCCACCAACGCCCGCGTCTTCCGCGAGACCGAGACGGTGGACCATCCGGAGATGGACCCGGAGATGCTGCTGTCCTACTTCATGGGCCAGTTCATCTACGGCTCCGACAACCCGAACTCGGCGCTGGCCGCGGATCCCATCGCCTGCGCGCTCGGGCCGAACATGTACGGCACGGCGAACAGCACCGTGCCCTTCGGCGGCGGGCCGAACGGTGGCGTGCCCTACACCTACCCGGACAACCGCAACCTCTACCTGGGCGCCATCAAGGCCGGCAATCTCGACTTCTACGATCCGGCCACCGGCCAGCGCCAGACCTTCAACGGCACGGACGGCGCGGTGCTAATTCCATCCTACGCGCGCTTCGACCCCGCCACCGGCAACATGCAGCGTCTGGGTCGCCCGGCCTCGCTGGGCGCGACCGCCGACATGGGCGGCGACGTCAAGAACCTGACCTGGTCGCCCGGCTTCTTCATCCCGGGAACGCAGAACGCCCCGCGGTTCGCCGGTAACGACAGCCACTGGATGGACCTGGGCTTCGCGGTGACCACCTCCGCGGACGGCCGGCGCTTCAAGCCGCTGTTCGCGCCGCTGATCATCGACATGGACAACAAGGTCAACGTCAACGTCCACGGCAATATCCAGTGGCACACCAACGGCACCACCGTCGGCGGCACCGATCCGATCACCGGCCGGCACTCGTCGCATCAGGGCTGGGGGCCGTGGGAAGTCAATCTCGAGCGCGTCCTGACCGCGCGCGACAACACGACGGCCGAGACGGCCGGCACGCACGCCGAGGCACGGCGCATCTTCATCGGCGACCTGAATAGCTCCTACAATCGCATCCGCACCGGCATTGGCCGCTACCGCACCCGCAACGGCAACGTTGGCGGCGCCTGGGGCCTGGGCGACCGCCAGCTCGTCGACCACTGGGCGGTGCGCGGCCCGTTCTACATGCCCACCAATTATGACGGCGCTGCGGGCAATGCCACCACCAACGGCATCCCGCGCTTCCCCGGCCACTGGGACGGGGCGGTGCCGCGCACCTCACCGTCGATCGGCTACGTGCCCTCGTTCTCGGCGTTTCCTTACTACACGGGCGACTACGACGGCGGCAAGCGTAGCGCGAGCGCGAACACGGGCCTGCTCAACCATCCCGTGAAGTTCAACTTCTTCGATCCGCCGAGCACCTCCTTTTTCGGCGATGGCCAGGGCACGATCTACGACGTCCGCGACCTGGAAGCCGTCTTGCGCCACGGCGACACGAACTCGCCCGCGATGTCGTGCGACCTGTTCCATGCTTGCTCGCAAAGCCTGGCCAGCGCCAAGGCGCGCCGGCTGATCACCACTCATGCCTTCGACTGGGACGTGCCCGGCATCACCCCGGTCACCCAGCCCGATCCGGCGGACATCTACCAACTGGCTGGTGGGCAACCGTATCCGACCGGGACGTCGTTCAATGCCGAGCCTTACGACGGCGCTGGCGCGCGCGTCCGCTTCGGCCGCGTGAACCTCAACCGCGACCTGGCACGCGGCAAGATGGGCAACATGAAGCAGCAGCACGATGACGCCTCCTGGTGGCACCGCGGTGCTTACCCGCCGATCGCCGTGCGGTCCGTCACCAATCCGCTGCGGCCGTGGGAAGCACCCATTGAAATGAGCCTGGGCGGCGTCGATTACTTGGCGGCTGGCGCGCTCATCACCGGCGTCACGCCCGCCGCGCAGTTCATCCGCGCCGTGCAGGCGCGCACCTTCTTCGCGAAGGACATCTTCGCGTATGCTCGGTTGGTGACCGGCGCGCCCGACCCCAACGACCCGGCGGTCTGGGGCGCGATCACGCCCGAGCAGAAGAACGCCCTGCGCTGGTTGGCGCAGCTGGCGGTCAACATCGTCGATTACATCGACATCGACGAGAACATGACGCCGTTCCGCTGGAAGGACCCCGACGCCGCCAACCCGAACGGTGAATGGGTCTACGGCGTCGAACTGCCGCGGTTGGTGGTCAATGAAGCCTACGGCGAGATTGTCAACCACAAGGACGACGAACCAAGCACCGTGACCCAGGCCACGAAAGACTACCGGGTGCGTTTCTGGGTCGAGATGAACAACCCGCTCCACGAAGCGCCGCGCGCCTGGAACGCCAGCGGCCCGTGGGGCGGCGCTGTCGGCGTCTCGGGCATGCAGTTCCATTCGTTGCCGTTGTCCGAAGGCGGCGCGGCGCGACTCTGGGTGGCGGATCAGCCCGGCCGCCCCGGCTACGCGGTCTACAAGTTGGTGGTTTGCGGGCGCGACCCACTGCCGGCGAATCCCGGCAACGTCCAGGGCTTGCCCGACACCACGACCACCCCGGACATCGTCAAGTGCGAAGTCGATCGTTGGTACGACCGCAACCTGTACAACACGACCATGGCCCCGGTCGATCCCGACCCGCAGCTCTACACCGTGGGCCAGAGCTACGCGCTCTGGTCGGAGGAACTCAACCTGGTGCGGCCGATGGACAAGTATCCAAAGGGCGCGGATCAGGACAACTACGGCTACTACGTGGTCGGCCCGATGGAGGATTGGCCCGGCACCGCGAACCCCAAGCCCAAAGCGACGTTGCGTCTGAAAACCGTCAAGGAAATCGAGGACGACATCAAGCAGAAGAACCCGACCTGGACGCAGGCTCAGATCACGGACGAGCGGCGCAACAATTTGAAAGTCGGCGACAAGTACGGTCTGGCCTACGAACTGCCGAAGGCCACCGACCCCGCCAGCCTGGGCGCGCACTCGGTGCTGTTGCAGCGGCTCTGCACGCCCTCGATGCCGCCGAATAACGACCCCAACAGCCCGCAGTACAACCCCTACGTGACCGTGGACTACATGACCGGCGTGCCGGTGCACGATCGGCTCAAGGTCACCGACGCCGCCGGCTCGCGCCGCCCTGCCATGCACATGGCCAACGATCCGAAGCAAGCTTATTCCGTCGGTCGCAATCAGCCCTACGCCGCCCACGTTAGCCAGCAGATCAAGCAGAAGCCGCTGACGGAACTGGCCGATCAGCCGCAGCACACACTGTTCGACCTCAACGTCCAGAAGCTGGACGCCGAGCCGCCGATGGGCACGGGCCGCGAAGCCCAGGACGCCGGCGGCCGGCTGGCGGGCTTTGCCTTCCACTGGCTCTGCCACGCCGACCGTCCGCTGATCAGCCCGATGGAATTGCTGGAAGTCGCCGCCTGCAAGCCCCACGAGTTGACGCAGCAGTTTGCCCAGGGCCCGCCGAACGAAGAGCCGACTTCGCTGTTCCAGCACCGCGCCCCCTGGTTCGACCCGGCGGCGCGCATCTACCGGCTCCTCGAAATCCTCAGCTGCACCCCGCAGCTAGCCTACAACCCGGTCGGTGGGCGGGTGATCGGCAAGATCAACATCAACACCATCTTCGACCGCGAAGTGTTTCACGCCCTCTTCGACCCGCAGGCCAACAACCTGTTCACCATGCAGGATGTGGACAAGGCCTACGACAAGATGATGGCCAGCCGTTCGCCCATGCTGACGCCCACCGGCAACGACCGGCCGTTCCGCGGGCTGTCGTTCGACCCGGCGGGCGGCATCGACGACACCTTGCTGCGCGCCGATCCGTTCGACGATCCGGCGTTGCCGCCCCAGCAGCGCCGCCGCCTGCTGCAACCGGAAGTCATCGACCCAGCCCGCAACGCCAATCGGGGGCACCCGTACATGAAGTACGAGATGCTGCGCAAGGTGGCGAACAACATCACCACGCGCAGCAACGTCTTCGCCGTCTTCCTGACGGTGGGCTTCTTCGAGGTCAACGCGGCCGGGCAGCCCATCGCCGAGGTGCGCCGCAATGAAGGCCGGCACGTACGGCACCGGATGTTCGCCGTCGTGGACCGCAGCAGCATGTCCATTGGCTTCAACGGCACCGCCCGTCAGATCATCGCAAACACACCGGGGCCGCGCCCGATGACGACCTGGATCAACATCCCGCCGGTAGGCCACGGGGTAGGCGGCAGTCTGGTCGATGCCCAGTTGCCCCACTATTCGGGCACATACGAGGGCACGGCCTGGTCGATCGGCACGGGCACCCACCTCTTCGTGGACAGCGGCATCAACCAGGAATTGGTGCTGGTGAATTCAACTTTCAGTTCCAACGGTTCAACGCTATTCCGCGCGCCGTTCACGAAGCCGCATGCGACCCGTGTGGCTGTCAGCCGCGCGGATACCATCCCGGGCTATCCGGGGCCGCAATCGCGCTTCGATATCCGCAATCCGGTGTTCAACGCCGTGGTGCGCTACTTCAGCATTACCGAATGACCGCTTCGCGAAAGGAACTACCGCCATGCGAACCATACTCGGCTGGGGCTTGCTCGGCATCCTGTTGACTGGCTGCGGCGCCAGTGCCCCACCACTGCCGCCCACCACCCGGTCGAATCGGCCCGCGCCGGCCCCGGTGGTACGCGACGTGATCTTCGACAACACGCCGACGCCAGAGCAGGAAGCTGCGGCGAAGGCCGCCCAACTGGCCGAACGCCTGACCGAACCCGACGAGGCGGCCCGCCGGCAGGCGTGCCTGGACTTGAACGGTCTGGGCAGCGCGGGCTATCCGTATCTCGTTAAAGCCTTCAAGGGCGATGTCTATGAACTGAGCCTGATGGCGCTGGAATCGATGTCGGCCCCGGCCTTCCAGGAACATGCCGTCGAGATGGCACCGCTCCTGTTGCAGCGCTTGACCGATTCAGACCCAACCATGCGCCGGCTGGCGGCCGAGCGGCTGGCCTGGTTCGACCGAGCCATCGGCGGCGACGACATTTACCCCGGCCCGCAGGCCAAGGAACGCCTGGCGGCCTTGCAAAAAGCAGCGCGCCTGGACAAGGATTCCGGCGTCCGCGCCCTGGCCCAATCCAGTGCGCAGCAAGTGCAACAGGCCGTCAACGGTCGGCTGGCGCAGCTGGATGCCCGCACGGGCGGCGGCTCGGCGGTGCCCACAAACCCGAACGAACGGCCGAAGCGCGAGATTCCGCGCTAACCATCC
>JAEUIF010000657.1 GCA_016795185.1 Planctomycetia bacterium
ATCGCGTCCAGGCTTTCCCGGCTGCGGTAGATCTCGTAAAGCTTGGCGGCCCGCATGGCGAACATGGTGCCACGCTTCAGCACCTGCACCTTGACGCCCATCTCGAACATGTCGGCCGCCGGGGCCATGATGACGTCGGCCTGTTCAGCCTCGGCCAGCATCTGACGCACCGCATCGCAACTGCCCGATTCGACGCACGCCTGGTTCACCGAGCCGGTGACGATGTACGCCGCACCCATCGCAAAGGCGGCAGCGGCGGAAGCCGGCGTGCTGATGCCGCCCGCCGCGCCCACGCGCGGCGGCACCGCGAAGCCGTGTTGCGCTTGCAGCCGGTCGCGCAGGGCCAGCATCGTCGGCAGCAGCGCCAGGGCCGGGCGGTTGTCGGTATGGCCGGCGGAATCCGCTTCGGCGGTCAAGTCCTGGGCCATGGGGATGCGCGCCGCCAGGTCGGCCTGGTCCGCCGTGATTTCGCCCTGCGCAACCAATTGCCGAAGGATGCCAGCGGGCGGCGGCGCCAGGAACTTGCTCGCCACCTCGACGCGCGACACCTTGGCCACGATGCGATTCGGCGCGACGGTCCGCCCGCTCGCATCGCGGTGGAGTCCTGCCACGCGGTAGCGCACCACCGGCGGTGTCAGATCGAGATAAGCGGAAGCTTCGACGAGCCGGACGTTGCGTCGGAGGAACAGGCTGACGATGCCCGCTTCGTGGTTCGGTTCGTTGGGCGTGTGAATCAGGTTGACGCCGAACGGCGCTGTGCCCAGGTCGCGGCTGAGGCGGTCGATGGCGTTCTCAACATTCGGCAGCGACAGGCCCGCCGCCCCGAAGAAGCCCAGCATGCCGGCCCGGCTCATTGCCTCGACGATTTCCACCGAGGCGATGCCATTCGCCATCGCGCCGGCGACGTAGGCATAACGCAGCCGATGTTCGGCGCGAAATGCGGCGTCACCCAGGTCTTCCACCCGCACGGCAGGGATGAATCTAAAGCCAGGAGTGAACTCGGACTGGATAGCCCCGGTGCGGGGGTCGAAAGCGAAAGGCTGCCGGAGGTTACGCAGGGCATCTGCCAGCTGAAGTTCGTCGGTACCAGTCGGGGTTCGGGGGCCGGCTGGCAACGGCCGCACCGCCTCCGAGGACGGCCCCACCAGGATGTCTCGCTCCATACCGGCAGCCCAGCGACAAGCCGACACAACGCCGGCGAAGAGTCTTTGGCCCAACATATCGGCAAGTCGCCCAAAGTCCACTAAAAACGGGGTCCGGCGCGGGGCAGGCAGGCGGTACAACCGCTACGAATTACCCAGTACCAGGCGGCCTGGGTCGCTTACCTTCGATGATGGGACGGGGCGGACGGTGTATCTCGCCGGCTCACTGGAAAGTGTAGGGCCGGCCGCCCTCGGCGATGTGGACATCGGGCAGCTGAAGGGCCGTGATTTCGCGGACCACGGCTTCGTGATAGCGTGCCTTGATATGCACGACATACACGGGCACGGGGCGCTGCAATTTGCGCAGCTCCTGGGCGAACGTGGCCGGGGTGAGGTGCCGGGAAATGGTCGCCAGTCCGCTCAGCGCGTCCGGGAAGCTCGTTTCCAGGAAGACGGCCCGCAGATTGGGCAGCGCGTTGGCGACCCGCCAGATTTCCTCGGTCGGGCCGGTGTCGCCGACAATGACCACGGCGGTGGTCGCGTCCTCGACAACGAAACCGAGCGTCGGAATGGTGTGATCGACCGCTACCGGCGTGAGGCGCAGCCCCTCGACTTCCACGGTCTTGCCCGCCTCCAGTCGCGACAACTGGATGAATGGGTCTTCCGGCCGCGACAGCGCAATGAAATTGGGCCAGATGCGGTCATTGAACATGTCCCGGCTCAGGCAATCCAGCACGAAGTCGCTGCCGTGAACCGTGACGCTGCCTGGCCCGCGTTCGTAGACGTTTTCGAGCAGCAACGGCAGCGACGCCACATGGTCCATGTGGGAGTGCGACAGAAAAATATGCTGCACGCGCGCCTGATCCTGCCAGCGGTGCCAGTAGCCCAGGCTGCCGGCGTCGATGGCAACCGTATCGTTGATGAGGAACGAGGTGAGGAACTGGCGGGTGGGAGCGCCGTCGATCCCCAGCGACGAGGGCAGCAGCGTGATCTTCAAGCGGACCTCCGCGGATACGGCGTCGGGTGTGCAGCGGGGACGCACTCCGTGCGGGCCATTATCGGCAACGGCGGCGGGCAAGGCAATGGAGGAGCGGCCCTGAATGTTCCGTGTCGGGCAGTTGAACGCCCGCGCTTCCGGCACAATTTGGAGCCTGTCCGGTTCATGGTAGCGCGGGGCGCGGGCTGGGCGACGGCTTCGTGCTCGAAATGGCGAAACTGCCCCGGTTGCAGCGCCGCGCACACCCCACGAATGCCCAGCCGGTTATGCACCAGCATGGCCGCGTAGTGATAGGCATGCGCGATCAGCAGGTCCGCGCCCTGGCAACCAGCCTCCCAATTGGCGTACTTGGCGGGCACGTTGGTCAGCAGAACTTCCCACTGTTTCAGTTCCTGCACGGAGTTTCGAGTTCCTCCGGAGCGTCCGGTTTCAGGAAGGCGACCCACGAGGCGCGCTTT
>JAEUIF010000694.1 GCA_016795185.1 Planctomycetia bacterium
CTGCCGCTCCACTCCCGTCCACTCGCCGGGAGGAGCCGACCGCCACCAAAGCGATAGCACCATGCGCATCGAACGACACGCCGACGGTGTGGACGTCCAGGCCCCGGCCAAGGTAAATCTCTTTCTGGAGGTGTTGGGCAAACGGCCTGACGGCTATCACGAAATCGCCACCCTGATGTGCGCCGTCAGTCTGTTCGACACCCTGGAGCTTCGACACGATGAGTCGGGCGAGGTGCGGCTGAGCTGCGACCTGCCTGGACTGGAGACCGGCGCTGGCAACCTGGTGTGCCAGGCGGCCGCCGTGCTCCGCCGCCACTCAGGATGCACGCGCGGCGCGCGCCTGCACCTGAAGAAGCGGATTCCGCTGGCCGCCGGACTCGCAGGCGGCTCCAGCGACGCGGCAGCGGCCCTGGCCGGTCTGAACGAACTTTGGCAACTCGGTCTGTCCGCCGCCGAACTCGCACGGCTGGGCGCGGAAGTCGGCAGCGATGTGGCCTTCTTCTTCGCGACCCCCGCCGCCTGGTGTACCGGACGCGGCGAGATCGTGACGCCGGCCCCCGTGGGCCGCACGCTGGACCTGCTGCTGCTCTGTCCTGGAGTGGGACTGCCGACCGCGAGCGTTTATCGCGGGGTAACCGTGCCCGACCAGCCGGCGGATGGAGCGGACATCCGGCAGGCGCTGGCCGTCGGCGACGTGGAACAACTGGGCGGCCTGCTGCACAATCGCTTGCAGCTGCCGGCCGAGCAGCTGTGCCCCGAAGTGGCCGCCTGGCAAGCCCGGCTCACCGCCCTGCAACCGGCTGGTGCGGCGATGAGCGGCTCGGGCAGCAGCTTGTTTGCGTTATGTCGGGATCGGCAGGAGGCGCTGCGGATCGCCCGCGAACTGTCCAGCCAGCCCCTGGGATGGAATACCGCGGGCGGCCCGAACCTGGTCCTCGTTCAAAGTTGCGTTTGAGTTTGCCACAGGAAAAAAAGGAGAACAACTGTGGAGATCACGGAAGTCCGGATCAAGCTCGTCCAGGACAACAACGAGCGCCTGCAAGCCTTCTGCTCGGTCACCTTCGACGACGCCTTCGTCGTGCGCGACCTGAAGATCATCGAGGGCACCAAGGGCTCGTTCGTGGCCATGCCCAGCCGCAAGCTGACGGATCGTTGCGGCGGCTGCGGCAGCAAGAACCATCTGCGGGCGCGCTTCTGCAACCAGTGCGGCCACAAGCTGGACGAAGACCGAGCCATCCGCGACGCCGACGGCCGTGCCAAGCTCCACGCCGACATCGCGCACCCGATCAATTCCGCTTGCCGCGAAGTGATCCAGAGCGCCGTCATTCGCGCCTACCAGGAAGAACGCGAACGCTCCAAGCAACCCGGCTACGTCTGCACCTACGACGACCTCGACGCCGAGTACGACGAGAACTTGGCGCCGCCGGTCGCCGAAATGGCGGGCAAGGGCGCGTCGTTCCGATCGCACGCCGCGCATGCGCCGCGCGGCACCCATGCTCCGAGTTCGGAGTCGACCGTCAACGCCGGTGCGCCTGAGTCGGCCTCCAAGGAATTCGGCGCTGGCATTCTGTAAGGCGGTCGTGCGGATTTTCCACCCGCGCCGGCTTGGTGTAAGCCGGCGCGGGTAGCCATTGCGCGAGCGCGTTCCCCTGCTCACCACTCGCGCCGAGCGCTGCCGGCCCGCATCCATTATCCAACGTGAGTGGCGCTCCGATCCAGCGGTTGGCGCGTTACGAGCCTGTCGGTGATCTTGCCGGCCAGGTCGGCGGCCAGACGCGGTGACACCGAGCGGTTCCAGCGACTCGAGGCTGCGACCGCCGTCCAGATGAGCGCCGGCAGCCAGAAGGGCAACAACAATTTCGGCGCCCGGTCGGCGCGCGTTACCGCGAACGCGTAGTTCCACAGCCAGCGGCCCGGAACCTGGCCGAGCCGTTCGCTCAGCATGGCAACGAATTCCCGATGCACCGCCACGCGGGCGCCGAGCGTTTTGTTGGTGGCATACAGGCGCGAACCCGCCAGGAAGACCGGCAGATGCACGGCACGAACGTCCGCCTGTGCCAGCCGCAGCCAGAACTCGTAGTCCATGCAGTACTGGAGCTTCTCGTTTAGCAGGCCGTGCTGCTCGACGGTGCGGCGACGAAAAAAGACTGCCGGCTGACACAAGTAACAGCGTTCGGTCAACCGCTGCGGGTTCCAGGGCTCGGTCGGATATACCTCCAAAATCTGATCGTTGACGTCAATGTGGTGGGCATTGCCGTAAACCAGGTCCACATCCGGACATTGCTGGAAGACATCCAGGACCGCGCGGACCGCGCCGGGGTAGTAGATGTCATCCGAGTTCAGCCAGCCAATGATGTCGCCGCGCGTGGCCGCCAGCCCCTTGTTCACCGCATGGGCCTGGCCACGGTCCTTTTCGGATACCCAGTGCAGTCGCGACTCAAACCGGCGCAGCACCGCAACGCTCTGGTCGGTACTACCGCCGTCCATGACTACGTATTCGAGATCGGGTATCTGCTGATCCAGCACGCTCCGGATCGTGCGCTCCAGAAACTCGCCCTGATTAAAGGACGGAGTGACGACAGAAATGGCCGGCTGCATCCTGTAACTCCCAATCGGGGCTAACACGATCCGCGTCGGGACCATAACAGGATCGAGTGCTAACTGCTAGGGTGACCCGGACTGAATCGCAGCCCCCGCGATTCGCGTCGGCCGCGATTGCCTGAAGCATCCAGATAGCCAAAACACGCACGCCACGACGCCCCCAGGCGACTTGCGCTTGCGTTGATCCAGCCCCTGCGGTAAAGCATCCTCCGCCCACGCATCTGGACGCAAACACAGCGAACTAAGCGATTTCCTGGCCAGCAGAGGTGAGCCACCCCATGATCGACCTGACGCAGAAACGCATCGTGGTTACGGGCGGCGCGGGTTTTCTCGGCCGCCATGTGGTCACCCGGCTGCAACAGGCCGGTTGCACCCAGATCGTCGTGCCGCGCCAGCAACAGTACGATCTGACACAGGAAAGCGCCGTTCGCGAACTGTTTGACCGGCATCGACCCGAAGTAGTCATCCATCTGGCAGCGCTGGTCGGCGGCATTGGCGCGAATCGCAAGTATCCGGGGACGTTCCTCTACAAGAACCTCATCATGGGCACGCTGCTGATCGAGGCGGCGCGGCAACACGGCGTCGAAAAGTTCTTACAGATTGGCACGATCTGCTCTTATCCCAAGTTCACACCCGTGCCTTTCAAGGAAGCCGATCTCTGGGTCGGCTATCCCGAGGAAACCAACGCTCCCTACGGGCTGGCCAAGAAACTGCTGCTGGTGCAGCTCGAAGCTTATCGGCAAGAATTTGGCTTCAACGGAGTGAACTTACTGCCGGTGAACCTCTATGGACCCGGCGACAACTTCGACCCGGAATCGTCCCATGTGATTCCGGCGTTGATCCGCAAGTGTATTGAAGCGCGGGAGGCCCATTCACCCACCCTGACGGTCTGGGGCACCGGCACCGCCACGCGCGAGTTTCTCTACGTGGAGGACGCGGCCCGTGCCATCTGTCTCGCCGCCGAACGCCTGGAAACCTCGGAACCCTTGAACATCGGCTCCGGCCAGGAGATCGCCATCCGCGACCTGGTCGCCCTGATCGCCAAAAAGACCGGCTTCACCGGCCGCATCGAGTACGACGCCACCAAACCCGACGGCCAACCACGCCGCTGCCTGGACGTGAGCCGGGCCAAGGAACTTCTGGGATTCAAGGCGGCGATCGATTTGAGTGAGGGATTGCGGCGGACCATCGATTGGTTTTACAAGCAGTGGGTTCGCAAGGCGGCGTAGCGACCGCGACTCGGCCAGTCACCAGTTCAGCGACAGTTCGACCAACGTTCGTGGCGACACAACCGTCCCGGCAAGCGGACCTCACAGCCTGAAGGTCAACTCTTCCGGCAGCAGCTTGAGATGGGGGCTATAGTAAGGATCGCCGCGCTGCATCACCTCGTTCCATTTGCTCAGGAACAACGACGCCTCGTCCAAAAATCGCCCGCGCTTGGCGCCATTGTCGTCGTAGCCGCGCGTCTTGGATTCCCAATGGTATAACTCGGCGAAAGGCGTCCAGACGACTGAATAGCCGTTTTCTCGCACCTTCATGCACAGATCGATGTCGTTGAGCGCCAGGACGTACTGCTCATCAAATCCACCGACCTCGTCAAACACCTCTCGCCGCATCATAAGACATGCGGCGATCACCGCGGAGCAGTTCTGCACCGTCGCCAAACGGTCCAGGTAGCCTCGTTCGCCGCGTGGGGTGCAGCGATATGGCTGCCCCATCAAACCCTTTCCCACGTACACGCCGGCGTGCTGAATCGTATCATCGGGAAAGTACAGCTTGGCCCCCACACCGCCCACTTCAGGCCGCAGTGCGTGTTCGAGCATGCACTCCAGCCAATCCCGATTGATAACTTCGACGTCGTTGTTCAAGAAGAGCAGGACCGTGCCGCGCGCATGCTTCACCGCTAGGTTATTGACGGCGGCATAGTTGAACGGCCGAGTCCAATCGAGAATGCGTACTTTGGGAGTGGCTTGAAGTTGCCGATAGTAGGCGAATGTAGCCGATTGCTCACTATTGTTCTCGACAACGAGGATCTCGTAGGACTCATAACTGGATTGAAGAACGGAGTCCACGCACCGACGCAAGGTATCAACCTGATCTTTGTTCGGGATAATGATCGAAATCAGCGGTTTTTCGGGCAGTCGGTATTGAACACGGAAAGTCCCAGGGGCTTTGCCATCGCACACGCGGCCATCAATTCGCAGTCGTGCCAGATGAGCAGCGAGAGCCTGCCGTTGCGGCTCCATCGGCGCTGGTCGCCAATCCATCAGCCGGTGGCACAGAACCTTGGGTATATGGACGATGCAATGCGCTTGTTCCGCGGCTCGCAGCGCCAGATCGTAGGAGTCCACCACGGCGTCTCGGTTCGGGCCGCAGGGGGCCAATCGGGCAAGCAAGGATTCGCGTATCGCCAGTAACTCGCCCAGATGATTGGTACTTCTCATCGAATCCGGCGACCAACCCGACTTGAGTATCGGTGAAGTTCGCAATCCGCTCGCCGGATCCAGGTAGTCTTCATCGGTGTACAGCAAATCCGCGTATGGCTGACGGTTGACGGCCGTCACGAACTCGAACAGTGCGTCAGGCGACAGTGCAAGTCCCTTCCGAACGATTACCACGAATCCATCGGCGTCGCCAACGGCGTTTGCTGGCGTGTCGGCTAACCACCCGTAACGCGACAGCTCGATCCGCGGATCGACGGCCGCAGACTGCTGGAGAAAATGCGCAACCGAGGATGACAAGTCGCCGGCAACCAACAAGCGGAACTGCCAGCGGCAGTAAGTCTGTTGGCGAATCGCTTGCAGTAGCGCATCGCAATACTCAACACTACAATCACGAAGGTCCGCCGCAAGGATCAACAGCGGTTCGAGTCGCTGCCGAATGGACCGCTGTTCTGCGAGGTCTTCCGCGTTCGGTACGTGTTCTTTCATCCAGGCCGAATAGGAACAACCTAGTTCGGGAAGGTCCGCCGACCTGGACCGGTGTCGCAGCAAGTATTGCCGACACCTGAGTAACCTCAGAAAGCCCCCAAACAGCATTCGACGCAGAACGCCATGTCGCGGCAGCAAGCGATTGAAGAGGCGAACCGCGGCTTCGGCCACCTTCCAGGTATGAGAGAACCGGACCTCCAAGAGCGCCCGCTGCACTTCGACCAAACATCGCCGGTCATTGGATAGCCTGGCCTCTAGTTCCGCGATCCGATTTAGCGCAGCGTCTAGATTCGATGGGGCGGCGATCGACGAAGTCTGGTTGTACTCGCCGGCGCGAATGACGTTGAACGTTGACATGGCCACTCCTCTTCGATGCCGACGTCAGCCGTTTGCAAATCCGAACCGTCAGGCAGAGCGCTTGTTTAGGCCGGCGCTATCGCGGAAACCGAAGATATTGACTTGCATATCCATACCGAGCAACAAATCGCGCTGCACCAAAGGCTTGGCGATGCTCCGTACCGGCTGCATTTGCAGTCGAAAGCCGGCACCGATTAAGGCTGCCAACAGTTCTTGAATGCGCTGTCGTTCTTGGTCGAAGGAATGATACTCGACAAAGATGTTTCTCACGTTGTGCAGCAAATCTCGGCAATCGAGCAGCACGTCGGTTTCCGCGCCTTCAATGTCGAGTTTCAACAGATCGACCGGGTCACGCAGGTAGTCGCGCAGTCGGACGCAGGGTACGGAATGCGTGGTCTGGTCGCCGGTTCGAGTCAGTCGCCCGGCTTCCGCGCCCTCGCTCTGAAACGACTGAATGCCCGTCGACACCCAGAGGGCCTCGTTCCTCGTATCCACGCCGTCCAGGCCGAACGTTCGCACGTTGCGCTCGAGCATGGCAAACAAAGCTGGGTCGGGTTCAAAGGCGATGATCCGGCTGCGCGGGTACAGCCGACAAAAATACAGCACGCCCAACCCGATGTTTGCGCCGCCGTCGATGATCAGCGGACTCGGATTGGTGCTGTGAAAGCAATACAGTTCCTGTTGAAAGATCTCGTGAAATGAGCAGAGGAACGCCGCGGCATCCGCAATCGTCAGCTTGGGGCCGAGCACGCAGGTCGTCGTGCGTGTAAATCGCGCGGTGTAACGGAGGCGGATCAGTTCGATGCGCCGCCGCATATCGGTGATAGGATGCTCGGCCAGTCGGCGTCCGAAGAGCAGCCGACGAAATGAATACGACATGGCTCCCCCCCTCGTCGCCAGTCACAGACCGTTTCATGCGGATCGGCGCGGCAGGTAGTAACGCAAGCGTCGCAGCAGCCTCTGGAATAGCGGCGGTTTCGGAATGCGCAGGGTCCGGTGAAACTCCACCAATCGGCGGTAAACGTCCGGATCGACCTGCAAGTTAGAAGGCAGCCCGAGGCCGGCCGCCGCGGCCAGCGAGACTTGATAGGCATTCATCAGCGTGCAATGAGTTCCGGTGCCGTCGAAGCCGCCGTTCTGCACCAGCGATTGGGGAGGATAAAGTACCAGGCCATTTGCCAGGAATACCGAAAGGTACCAGCGGATCGCCCAGGAATCCATGCGTCCTGCGCGCTGCAACTCAATCAGGTGCGTACACGGATGCGAACCGTCCAGGTCGAAACGGTAGCGAGCCTGAGCGTCGCGCAACAGTCCATCGGCCCCGCGCATATCGCCGTCGAAGTGCTTCCATGCCCTGGCCCAGGTCGCCCAGCCCCAGGAAGATGTGAGCGGCAGAAACGCAGCGGCTGCATCGGCCGACCGCTCGATCGGATACATGTACCCTGAGACCTGCATCACGCGCGGCGCGTCCCGATAAGCGTCCAGCGCAGCGTTCATGAATCTTAAGAAGTCGGGCGACAGCACGAGATCATCCTCGATGACGATTGCTTCACCATGCAGATCCATGACCTCGGTTACCCCGTGAATCACGGAGCTGGCCAGTCCCGCGTTTTCGATTCGCTCGCGAATTCGGACCTCGCCGCACCACTGCTTTTGACGAACGACCTCACGAACCGCGCGTACACCGGCGCTACCTTCCCAGCGTTTCGGTCCATCGCAGTAGATGTACAGCGTTGAGTGTTCAGCGAGAGGGTTGGCAGCCAGCGACTCCAGCGCACGCAGCGTATGTGCAGGACGATTGAAGGCGAACAGTATGATTGGCGCGCCGTCCCTGCGAGTACTGGGCATCCTAGCTGCCAGAGGCGTTGAAGAAGGCTGGTCGCTCGGACTGTGAGGTTCTTCGATTGGCATCTATGGCAAACCTGTCGTCCTTTAGTTAGGTTGCCTCAAGGGCTCGCCGCACCGCGCCGGCATGGGATAGGGTGTTGGCCGCAGGACTGCGATCCTGTTGCGCGTGGAACCTAGCTGGAATATCGTTCGAGGTCAAGAACAGTCAATGCAGTCGAGATTAGGAAAATTGATTGGAGAGTTTGGGTCGACTGCGTCAATTTACGCACGCCGGCGGTTTGCTGCGCCCCGGCAGGATGACGGCAACAGGCGAACAACCAGCAGCGAAGGCACTTCGTTCCGGCCTATCAGGCTATGGCAATAATGGAGTGCGCGTGTCGATTGATCTTGTCCGGAACACAGATTGGTGGCATTTCACGAAGTCGCTCAATCGCGAGAATCGCCGCGGCCTGTTCGTGTGGCCGACTGAATACTCGGTTCTCGAGTTCGCCGATCCTCCGAGAGACTTGCTCAATGCCGCTGGCTAACAACTTAATGGCCGCGATTCTGGCCGTACTCCGTCGTCGAGTTCGACCTGCCCCTTGGCTCCCGCTTCCGGACCCCCGCTGCCTGCGCCTGGCCGCCAAGATGTTCCGCCGCCGGCCAGCGTCTTTTCGCTTCCTGCTGTTTCTGTATCCAGCGATCGGGTTGCTGGAAGGCGGCAGCATGCTGCTGCTGGCGCTCGGCGTGCAGGTGTTGATGCAGCCAGGCGGATCGACTGGCCCTGCATTGCAGGGTATCGCGCAGTGGGTGGAACGGTGGATGGGTTCGCTGTCCTCCGAGCAGATGGGGTTGGTTCTGATGTTGCTGGCTATGATCTGCCAGGTCGGGCGCAGCGCAACCCAGTTTCTCGCCGAGGCTCTGAATGCCCGGATGGCCATCGCCCTGGGCAGCGAACTGCGCCGGCGGCTTTTCGGCAGAAGCATGGCACGTTCGTTTGAGCAGCATGCCAAGGAACCGCTTGGCCAGCAGAAGAATCAATCCGATCAGATCGCGGGGATCGTAGCGGCGCTGCGGAGCCTGAGTTGGCTGATCATGGTCGTCTTTAAGGTGATCGTGTTCGTTGGGTTGTTGCTCTGGTTATCCTGGCCGATGACGATTCTGGCAATGTTCATGTCCGTCTTGCTGTTCTGGCCGACGGTGCAAATCTTCCGACGTATTCGCGAGTCCAGTCGGCACAACTTTGCCGCACAGGGAGCGTTCCTCCAAAGATACCTCGAGTTCTTGCAGGGTTTTCGGCTCATTCATGTATTCGGTTTGGAACGCCACGCGGCCAAGCAATTCGATCTCGCACTAGAGCAGCACGCCCAGACTCAACGACGGACGGCATTACTGCAAAGTCTTACCTTGCCCGTTCTGGAAATTAGCACGTTCCTTGCCGCTGGCCTTTTCTTTTTGGGCGGCTGGCTGCTGGCCCGTGGTCAAGGAGAAGGACTGGCGGCGGTCATTAGCTTTAACCTGATTCTGTATCGCTTGGTGCCGTTAATCAGCCAGGCAAGCAACTCACTGACGCCCGTCATGGGATGCTGGCCCGGCTTTCAGAGCATTGCCGCAACCCTCGCCGAATCGCCGCCTCAGCAGTTGTCGGGCAACGAGACTATGCCGGCACTGCGAGAAGGGGTCGAGTTTCGTGATGTGACGTTCTGTTATGAGAAGGGTTCACCGCCGGCCGTGGAGAACTTGAGCTTCACCATCCGACCTGGACAGATGACCGCGCTCGTCGGCCCATCCGGGTCTGGTAAATCCACCGTGCTCAATCTTCTATTGCGTTGTTATTCACCATCCGCCGGTGCAATCCTGGTGGACGGCCGTTCGTTGGCGAATGTCGCGGGAGCAGCCTGGCGGGCACAGATTGGCGTGGTCGATCAGGAAGGCTTTCTTTTCCACGGGAGCGTTTACGAGAACATTATTCTGGGCAAGCTGGACGCCACGCGCTCCGAGGTTGAACAGGCCGCGCAGGCCGCAGGCGTTGCGGAGTTTATTGAACGGCTGCCAGCAGGCTACGACACGGTCATCGGCGAGCGCGGCCTGCGGCTCTCGGGCGGCCAACGGCAACGGCTGGCGATTGCTCGCGCCCTGATTCGCAACCCACGTCTGCTGGTGCTCGATGAGGCGACCAGCAGTCTCGACAGTCAGTCGGAGCAGTTCATCTGGCGCTCCGTCGAACGTCAATGCCAAGTCCGCACCGTGGTCTGCGTGGCCCACCGCCTTTCGACGATCGTCATGGCGGATCAGATTCTGGTCTTGGAGCGTGGCAGGCTTGTTGAACGTGGCACGCACCGCGAATTGCTGGATGCTGGCGGCCTGTACAGTCATCTATGGCACTTGCAGCAGCAGGAATCGAGTTTAACCGGGAGCGAAAATATCCGGAACTCGACGGCGTCACCGCCCGCCGACGCTGCTTGAGGCAATCTCCGTCGGCAGCGAAGCGGGCTCGTAACCAGGGCAATCGCATCGCTCCTGTCTGCTGAAGTTGCGCCCGGCCTTTGACTTCTGACAAGTGAACAGCGAAACACACTCTCGGGTGCGCCTGGAAAACTGCTGGTCACGGAGGAGCAGTGATGTTCAGACGGTCGCGCTGCGCCAGTGTTTCGCCGCCCGATGCGCCCGCAGCCAGCGCTCCAGGTCCAGAATACTAGGGCCGCATCTTGCGCGGATTGCACCGCGGCCGCAGGCGCCAGTCGTCCGCCACCACCGGCTTGACCGCCACCTCGTGGCCCAAGAAGTGTCACTGGCAGAGGACTTCCTGCCAACGGACCTGGCGTCGGCGGCCATGGAGGAAGGCCAGGCCGGTGCGTCACGGTCCCGGCCACCAGCCGCCAGGGCGGCTGGCAGCCGGGCATCGTGGCGCAGCCAGGTGAGGAAGTCGATCCGCAGCTGCCCGGCTTCGGGTCGGACCAGGGGCCGCACCCCGTTGCCGACGGCGACGGCACAAGCGCCGTCGAATACGCCCAACTGCTGCCCCGGCGCGCCGGGGGCTTGACGGCGCAGCAATTCGACGACCAGATCATTCATGATGCGGAAGGTCGCGTCGGCCGGCAGCTGGGACTTCCGGAAACAGAGCCGGCCAAACTCAGGCAGTTACCTGGCGGGCTGCTCCGGATTCCGTAGCACCGCGCCGAGCACGACCCGGTTGTGGGCGCGGACGGTGCTGGCGGGGTTGGGACAGCGGGCCGTGTACTCGTGAAAGGCGCAAGTGCCCCAGACCTGCTTGCTGGAACGATGCACCTTGGTGTCATCGACGGCCGAGATGAGGTAGCCGTGCCAGAACCGGCCGGAAGCGTCGTCGAGGAGTTGCGCGAGGGTGTACTGGACCCAGGGCAGTTTCCAGCGGCCGTGCTCGGCGAAAGCTTCCAGTCCGCAGCGCGGTCCAGATTAATCGTGTCCGTCCGGCCAACCGCGTCCCCAGCGCCGATACTGGGTGGACGGCGAAGGTGGCGGGAAGTTCGAGCGCGGGTGGTCGAGGCAGCAGCACGGAGCAGGCGCAGCGGCGAGGGGCCGCTATGGATTCGCTGTGC
>JAEUIF010000707.1 GCA_016795185.1 Planctomycetia bacterium
CGCGAGCCATAACGTTCTAGAAAGGACTGCATGGTGCTGCTCCCGTTGGAGTGGGTTTGGTTACCTCCAATTTAGGGACAGCACCATCTCCTTTCTCCTCTTGGTTGCGGTCACCGCCCTCCGTGGGCATGGGAAGCTTGCCAGGACTCCATGCCCACGCAAAGCCGTGGGCATGGCACCCATAAAGCAACCTGGCTGTAGCACAGTCGCTGAATTGCACCCGACCTCATCCTCCGGTTATGATGCCGGCGATTGCAAGTTTGTTCCCACCTCGGAGCCTCTCCCATGCGCACTGCCATCGTGTTCTTTCTGGTTCTGTTAGCTATTTCCGCGAACCTGCAAGCTGCCGAGCCGACCGCCCAGCTGGTTTCGGTCAAGAAGATCTGGGACCAAGGACCGCACAACGCCTTCACGGACCTGATCCGCTTCCAGGATCGCTGGTACTGTTCATTCCGCGAAGGCGCGGGCCACGCTTCCGGCGCGGGCGCGCTGCGCGTGCTGACCTCGGCCGACGACGAGAAATGGGATTCCGCCGCCCTCATCGAACAGAAGGATGTGGACCTGCGCGACCCAAAACTGTCGCTGATGCCCGATGGCCGGTTGCTGATGGTCGCGGCGGCGGCGGTGCCCGCGAGTCGCAATCCGCTCAAGGACCATTACTCCGTGGTGCTGACCTCGAAGGATGCGAAGGACTGGAGCAAGCCCGAAAAGGTGCTCGATAGCTGGCAATGGCTTTGGCGCGTCACCTGGCACCGGGGTACGGCTTACGGCGTGGCCTATCAGTGGAACCCCAAGGAAGACGGCACCAAGGAGCGCTATGGCGCGATCCTGGCGAAAAGCAAGGACGGCCTGAAGTACGAGAAGCTGGCCGAACTCAAGCAAGCCAACGCCACGGAAGCCACGCTGGCTTTCGACGGTGATACCATGCTCTGCCTACAGCGCCGCGACAACAAGCCGAACTCGGCACTGCTCGGCGTCAGCAAGCCGCCCTACACCGACTGGAACTGGAAAGACCTGGGCATTTACTTCGGCGGGCCGAACTTCATTCGCTTGAAAGACGGCTGGTGGGCCTGCGGGCGCATCATCGAGAACGGCAAGGCGCAGACCGTACTCTGCCGGCTGGACGTGGATGCAGGCAAGCTGACTCCCGCGCTCACGCTGCCATCCGGCGGCGACAACAGCTACGCCGGCCTGGCCTGGCACCAGGACCAACTCTGGATCAGCTACTACAGCTCGCACGAGGGGAAGTCGAGCATCTACCTGGCGCGGGTGGAGACCAAGTAGCCGTTGGCGGCTTCGCGCGGCCTCGGAAAACTATTCGCGACTGATTGGAGTGGTCCGCACAGCGGACCCTACGAAATCTTCGTAGGGTCCGCTGTACTGTTCGCGACTGATTGGAGTGGTCCGCACAGCGGACCCTACGAAATCTTCGTAGGGTCCGCTGTGCGGACCGTCGCGTCAGTCGCGCAGCGCCCGGCCGGTGAGGTGCAGAAAGACTCGTTCGAGGTTCGGCTCCTCGGATTCGAGGCCGAGCAGTTCGACTTGCTGGTCATTCAGCAACGGCACCACGCGCACCAGGGTGCCCTTCACATCCGCGCATTGCAGTTCGAGCGTGTCCTCGTCGCGCTGGCTGAGCCGGACGCCAGGCAATGCCTCCAATTGGGCGCGCAGCGTTGCGGTGATCGGCCGCAGGCGCAATTGAATCAGGCCCTCGAAGCGGCGCAGCAGGGCGCTCAGGTCGTCGCAGGCGATCAGCTTGCCGTGGTCGATGATACCGACCCGCTTGCACAGCGACTGCACTTCTTCCATGTAATGGCTGGTGTAAACCACGGTCACGCCCGCGGCATTCAAGCGTTTCACTTCCTCGAAGATGTGGTTGCGCGACTGCGGATCGACGCCGGTGGTCGGTTCGTCGAGCATGATGAGCCGGGGCCGGTGCATCAGGGCCACGCCGAGGTTCAAGCGCCGTTTCATGCCGCCCGAAAAGGCTTCGGTGCGGTCCTCGGCGCGGTCGCTCAGGGCCACCGCCGCCAGCACCTCGTCGCAGCGCTGCTTCAGGTCCGCGCCGCCCATGCCGTACAACCCGCCGAAGAAAGCCAGGTTCTCGCGGGCCGTCAGCTCGCCGTACAGGGCCAGTTCCTGCGGCACGATGCCAATCTGTCGGCGTAGCTCCGGATCGTTCACGCCCACCCGCCGGCCGAGGATGCGGGCCTCGCCACCGCTGGCCGGCAGCAGGCACGACAGGATCGACAGCAGCGTCGTCTTGCCCGCGCCGTTCGGACCAAGCAGGCCGAACATCTCGCCGGCCTCGACCTGGAAGCTGACGCCTTCCAGGGCCACGGTCGGGCCGTACAGCTTCCGTAGGTCGTCCACTTCGAGAATGGCCATGAAGTCACCGGAGGGTCACCGCCCGTGGTATGGTTGGGCGGCCTGGCTATTAATATAGCGAGGCCGGACCGCTCGCCCTCTTCCCGACCATTACGACCCATGCACGACTTCAACGATACGCGGGTGCGGCGCGCCAACGCTGCTCCGGTGCGCACTGACGGCGACTACGTTCTTTACTGGATGCAGCTCTACCGGCGGCTGTCGCACAACCACGCGCTCGACTGCGCCGCGCAGTGGGCCGCGAGGCTGGGCAAATCGCTGGTCGTCTATGAGGGATTGAAACTGGGCTATCCGTGGGCCAGCCAGCGGTTGCACCAGTTCATCCTGGAGGGCATGCGGGACAACGCGGCGGCGGCCAAAAAGCTCGGCCTGAATTACTGGCCCTTCGTCGAAACGCCGGCACAGCCTGGTCGGGGCCTGCTGCGGAAGCTGGCGGAGCGGGCCTGCGCTATCGTGACCGATGACTTTCCGTGCTTCATCGTGCCGGAGCAGACGGCGGCGCTGGCGGCGCAGTGCGCGGTGCCCGTCGTCGCGGTGGACGGCAACTGCGTGATTCCACTCGCGCTGCTCGGTGAGCCCGTGAGCGCTGCGGCCCACCTGCGTCATCGGCTGCATCGCGGCTTCTTGGCGGCCTGGCAGCACCGCGCGACCGCAAAGCCGCGCTATCCGACAGCGGTCCTGAAACGAGTTGAACCGCCCTTCGACCTCTGGTCCACGGATGACTCGAACGCTTTCATCAAATCCTTGCCGCTCGATGCGTCGGTGCCTCCGGTATCTGGGCGCGTCGGCGGCAGCATGGCCGCACGGAAGTGCCTGCGTCAGTTCATTCGTCAGCGGCTCGCGGGCTACGCGGAACGGCGTTCGAGTCCCGCGCCGCCCGAAGCAGGCCACGGCAGCGGGCTGAGTCCCTATCTGCATTTCGGCCACATCTCCATTGAAGAAGTCGTCGCCCAGGTACTGGCGACCGTGGACTGGACGCCCGACGATCTCGATCCGCGTTGTCGGGGCAAACGCGAGGGCTTCTATTGCCGCGATGCGGATGTAAATGCCTTTCTCGACGAGGCCCTGACCTGGCGCGACGTGGGCTTTCACTGGCACTGGCACCGCCGGCAGGATACCGCCACGTTGGAGCAAGCCCTGCCGGCCTGGGCGCTGGCCACGCTCCGCAAACACGCCAGTGACCGCCGCGAACATCTTTACACGCTTGACGAATGGGAATCAGGCCAGACGCACGACCCACTCTGGAACGCCGCGCAGCGCGAACTGGTCGCCACGGGACAAATTCACAACTACCTGCGAATGCTCTGGGGCAAGAAGGTGCTCGAATGGTCGGCGACACCGGACGAGGCGTACCGCACCCTGGTGCATCTGAACAATAAGTACGCCCTGGATGGCCGCAATCCGAACTCCTGGACCGGCATCCTCTGGTGCTTCGGCCTGTTCGACCGCCCCTGGCCGCCGGAACGACCCGTGCTGGGCACGGTGCGTTACATGTCCTCGGAGAACACGGCGAAGAAGTTTCGCCTGGGCAACTATCTGGCATACGTCGAGGGCCTGCCGACGATTGCGGAGGTACGAAGCGGTCCAGCTGCTCGGCCAGCGAGGCGGCGCGCACCTGGTTGAGACGCCAGGGGCCGCAGCTTCCGGCTTGTGTTGCGGGGCGGAGTTGCGATAATCGCAAGGAACTCGCTCGTCCGCTCCGGAACCGTCGCATGGCCAGCCGCTTGATCTGCACGCAAGGGCACGAATGGGAGCAAGGCGACGCTCCCGTGCTGCCCCTGCCGGTGTGTCCCATCTGCGGACTCGCCGCGCGCATCGCGGAGGGCGCGACCTCGGCCGTCATCGAAAATTTGCCAGCCGGCTCCTGGCCGCTCCTGGGCCATGCCCCCTCCAACGACCCCGCTGCCACCATTCCGGCTGCCGACTCCGGTGTGTCCGCGGACGACGACTTCGAGTTCGATGCGACCATCGGCCCCGGCGCGGAAGTGTCGCTGGAAGTGCGCCAGTCGGTGCCGGGCTACGAAATCCTGGCGGAACTGGGCCGCGGCGGCATGGGCGTGGTCTACAAGGCCCGACACGTCGGTCTGCGGCGGTTGGTGGCCCTCAAGATGATCCTGGCCGGCGTGCATCTGGGGCCGGGCGATCTACGGCGCTTCCAGAGCGAAGCGTCGGCGGTCGCGGGGTTGCAGCATCTGCACATCGTCCAGATTTACGAGATCGGCGCGCACGATGGGAGGCCTTATTTCTCGCTGGAATACATCGAGGGCGGCAGCCTGGCGCAGAAGCTGCGCGACGGATTGCTGCCGCCGCGCGAGGCCGCCGAGATCATCGAGAAACTGGCGCGCGCCATGCACTACGCGCACCAGCGCGGCATCGTGCATCGCGATCTGAAGCCGGCGAACATCCTGCTGACCTCGGACGGCCAGCCCAAGGTCACGGACTTTGGCCTGGCCAAGCGCGTGCGTCCCGGCGTGCAGCAGACCCAGACCGGTACCGTGATGGGTACGCCCAGCTACATGGCTCCGGAACAGGCGATGGGCCGCGTCAAGGAAATTGGCCCCGCCTCGGACGTCTATTCGCTGGGAGCGATTCTCTACGAAGTGCTCTGTGGCCAGCCGCCGTTCCGCTCGGAGACGCCGCTCGACACCATGCTGCAAGTGGCGTCGGAGGAACCGCCGCCGCTCAGCCAGCTCCAACCGCGCTTGCCGCGCGACTTGCAGATCATCTGCATGAAATGCTTGCAGAAAGAACCGCAAAAACGCTACCCCAGCGCGCAGCACCTGGCCGACGACCTGCAACGTTTTCTGCGCGGCGAACCGATCCAGGCCCGACCGATTGGCAGCGTGGAACGCGCCTACAAGTGGGCGCGGCGGCGCCCGGCGGGCGCGGCGCTGGTCGTCCTGGCGGCGGCGGCCTTTGTCGCCGGCTTTATCGGCGTCACGTATCAGTGGAAGAAGGAAGCCGACCAGCGCGGCCGTCTGGAAGCCGCGCAGCAAAAGACGCAGGACGCGCTCTCTGAATCGCAGGCCAGTCTGTACCGCCACCGCATCGCGTTGATCGAGCGCGAATGGCTGGCCAGCAACGTGGCCCGCGCCCGCTTTCTGCTGCGCGAGTGTCGGCCGGAGATGCGCCAGTGGGAATGGCACTACCTGAATCGGCTGTGCCATTCCGATTTACTCACGCTGCGCGGCCACGATCATGCCATCCACGGACTCGCCTTCAGTCCCAACGGCAAGCGACTGGTTTCCGTCGGCCAGGACCAGACGGTAATCGTCTGGGACGCGGACCAGGGCAAGGCACTGTTCACGACGCACGGCGCTTCCAGCCGAGACCGTGCGGTGGCCGTCAGCTTCAGCGGGGACGACAAACAAATCTGGTACAGCGGCCCGCACCAGATGGTTGCTTCCTGGGAGGCCGACACCGGCAAACAACTGCACGCGCTGCATCGCCCGCCCGGCAAGACTTCCGCGCTGGGGTTCAGCCCCGACCAGCGCAAGCTGGCCGTCGGCGGCCTCGACGGCTCGCTCAGCGTCTGGGACGTGGAAACCAAACAGACCACCACCCTGGCGGGCCACGACGCTGCCATTCTGGCGGTGGCTTTTGGCCCATTGGAGAAGATGCTGGTCACCGGCGACCGCGAAGGCTGGGTGCGTGTCTGGGATCTCAACAACGGCAAGATGATTCACAATACAAAAGCGCACGCGAGTCCCATCCAGGCCGTGGCCTTCAGCCCGGACGGCTGGCGAATCGCCACGGCTTCCACGGACGGCACGGCACGCACCTGGGTAGCGCTGAATGGTAAGCCCGTGGCGGCGTTTCGCGGTCATCAGCAACCCGTCACATGTCTGGCCTTTCATCCCAAAAGCCGCGCCGTGGCCTCCGGTGGACGGGACAACGTCGTGAAGGTCTGGAACGCCGAGACAGGCGAAGAGTTGTACGGCCTGCGCGGGCATACCAATCGCATCAACTGCGTGACGTTCAGCCGGGACGGCGCGCTGCTGGCCTCGGCGGGCGACGACCGCGTCATCAAGGTCTGGGACGCCACCACCGGCCAGGAATCGCGAGGGTTTCGGGCACGGGCGCTGAGCAATTGCGTGGCCTGGTCGCCGGACGGCCAGCGTTTCGCGACCGCCGACAACTTCGTGCAAATCTGGGACGCCGCCACGCTGAAGGCCCACCAGGTCGTGGGCGAAAAGGTCGAGTACCTTCGGGCGCTGGCATACCATCCCCACGGCGAAATGCTGGCGACGGCCGGCAATCGCGGGCTGAAAATCTGGGACCTGAAGACCGGCCGCGAACTGCATGGGCTCGGACAGGCCAACTCGCATCACCGCGCGGTCGCCTACACCCCGGACGGCCAGTTGCTCGTCTCCGGCGGCGATGACGGCCTGGTGCGCGTGTGGAGCCCCGGGCAGGCCCAGGAGGTGCGCGTCCTGAAGGGGCATCAGGGTACGATCCTGAGCGTGGCCTGTAGCCCGGACGGCAAGTATGTCGCTTCGGCCAGCCAGGACCGCACGGTCAAGGTCTGGGAATTGGCGACTGGCGCCGAGGTCCATACCCTCCAGGGCCACACGGGGCGGGTCAACAGCATTGCTTTCTGTCCGCAAGGGCGCTGGCTGGTCAGCGGCGCGGATGGCCACGGCGAACCGGACGAGGACTCCGCGACCGACGGCGAACTGAAGCTCTGGGACTTGACCACCGGCCGCGAAAAGTACGCGCTCTGGGGCCATTCGGGCGCGGTCGCGCAGGTGGCCTTTAGCCCGGACGGCCAGCGCATCGCCTCCGCCAGCAACGACCAGACGGTCAAACTCTGGGACACGACCTACGGCCAGGAAGTGCTGACGCTGCGCGGCCACGGCAGCCCCGTCCACGCGGTCGCGTTCTGCCCCGATGGGCATTCGCTCATCACCATCACGCAGGACCAGGTCGTGCGGGTGTGGAACGGGCAGCCGCTGCCGTGAGCGTTCGCACCAGCGACCTAGCCTGCGGCGGTGATCCCATTCAAAGAACTTGCGCGCTGTACTCTCAATTCATCGGTCAGCGTGCGGTCGATGCAGCCGAATGATCGGCGGGGCTTTCGCCGGCCGCTGCTTCCAGGGGCAATACCAGGCGCACGCGGAACTGGCCTTCGGGCAAGCGATCCGCGTGCCACGTGCCGCCGTGAAGTTCCATGACCTGGCGCACCGGCGCCAGGCCCTGCACGAGTCGTCGGTCCCGTAGCAGCAGCAACGAGCCGAATAATGGAACCAGTTCGTCGTCGGCGATGCCCGGCCCGTCGTCGATCACTTCCCAGGTGGCCGTGCCGCGAGCCGCATCGACCGTCGAACGCAGTTCGACGGACTGCTGCGCGGACTCACAGGCGCGGCCCACGAGCAAACTAGCGGCCTGGGTCAACCGCTGAGCATCGGCCCAGATGGGGGGCGTGGGGTCGCCGGTCGCCGTGACGCGCAGATGCGAGCAGCGCGCCGCGGCCCGCCGCACGATGCCTTCCGCGACCTCTCGCAGATTCACCGATTCGCGATGGAGCCCGGCCGGAGCGAGAAAATCGTGAACGGTGTCCAGCAGCAGCCGGCAAGCTTCCGCCTGAGTTCGTAGATCGCTCGTCAGGTCGAGCAGCGGGCCAGCGTCGGCGGGCAAGCGACGTTTCAGCACCGCGGCGCTGGAATAGACTGCTTGCAGGAAATTGCCGATCTCGTGGCGAAAGTGGCGCGACAACAGGTGCGGCGTGAGCGGCGGCGACGCCAATGGCTCCGATTGCGGATTCATCGACTTCAAGCTCCATGTCCGGCCGATTGCGAGCGTATGCGGGTCATCGGCAGTGCGTAAGCAACGGAGACCGCGTGTCCCGGCGGGCGAGACAGCGGCCTCCAGTGTCGTCGGCCGGTGTGGGCCGTGCAAGGTCGCAATTTCACCTGGAACGGTCCCAGGGCCGCGTTAGCGATGTTGGACTACCTGCGGTGCCTGCGGGAGGATGACCGGAGTGGCGACCGGAGCGGCAGCCTGCGTCGGCGCTACCTGCATCAGCCCCTGTGCATCCACGGGCGTATCGGCGACCACCGCCTGTGGCGTGGCTTCCGGCGGCGGCAATTCGGCCTCGCGCGCCGAGCGGCCGATGCGTCCGAGCGCTAACCCGATGATGACCAGGGTCAATCCGGTGAGAGCCAACCCCGCGCACCAGAAATAGCTGGCATCACTCTCCGGCGGGTGCGCCTTGAGCCAGGTGTACCAGATCAAGCACCAGACATCGATCAGCGTGCCACCCGTGATGTAGCCCACCGCCAGACGACTCGACCAGGCAGGATTGCTGAGAATCGGCATTGGAATACTCCCTTGTTCTTGGTTGAAGTCAGCGACTCGAACGAAGAGCAATCAAGCAAAACGGATGCCGGACCGCGGACACGAAAAAGGCCCGCCGCATCCTCGAACGCGACGGGCCTGTGCGATCCACTGTCCAGTCAACGCAGTTCTCGACGTCATCGGTACACGGCGGCACGCGGGCGTTCGACATCTCGTCGGACCACTTCGCCGCTGTCCTGCTGGAACAGCGCGTGAGCGTCGAGCACTGACCCTTGAATGGGTTCGCCGCCAAGTTTCACGGTAACGTTGTTGACCATGTCGGCCACTTGCGCCTTCATCTGGTCCGGCGCCAGTTCCCGGGCAATGTCGCGCACCGCGCCGAGCGCCGTGCCGATGGCCAGGCCCTTGAGCTTGGCAATCTCCGGCTGGAACTGCTCGGCCAGCGAACTGAGCAGCCCCGGTTCCTCGGGTAGAGTCGCGGCCGAAGCCGCCGCCGCTGCCGCCGGCGTGCTTACCGACATGGCTGGCGTCGAGCCGCTCAACGGCCGCTCGCCGCGCGGCCGGTAGCGCCGTCGGCTGCCGCTGTGCAGCAGTTGCCCGGCGACGAAGCCCAGCAGCACCGAACCGCCGAACATCAACCAGGGCCGCCGCTGCACATGCTGTTCCACGTCCAGCGAGTCGCGCACGGTTTCGACGGTGTCTTGCACCGTGTCCTTGACGGTGGTCACCGTCTCCTCCACGGCTTCCTTGACGTTTTCCACGGTATCCGTCACGGCGGAGGTCGCGCCCTGGACGGTCGAGACGACCTTCTCTTCCAGGCTTTCCAGCTTCTGGGTCAGCGCGGTCCGCGTTTCTTCCATCTGCTGGCGGATCACTTCCGGTTTACTATCCATTCCACGTTCTCCTTCATCGCTTGAGCGGTTTGATCGGGCAATGGATTGAACGAGCGGAACTTGAGCCAACCCGCCAGGGACAGCCCGACGCCTCCCAGGGCCAACAGTCCGCCGAGTATGCCGTACGCGCCCCACAAGGGCAGGCCGGGAAACGCCCAGTGCATGAGATGCACGAGCATGTGCGACAGCATCAGAAAAGACAGCATCGCAATGCCGAACCCGACGATCAGGGAGACGGAAGCTTCCTTCGTCTTTTGCAGGTCGTCGTGCAGCTCGTGCTGGAACAGGGCCAGCTGTTGCTTCATCAGCGCCTGCAAGTCATCCAGGATGCCGCCTACCAGCGTACTGACCTTGGGTTCGGGTTCGGTTCGCAGGTCGTTCGCCATGATTATCTCCGGGTCGCGCGCGCCATGAGGTAGCCGAGGCCGATGCCCAGCAACAGGGCCGGGATCGGGTTACGGCGTACCAGGTCCGTCAGATCGTCACCGATGCCCTGCAAGCCTTCCTGCTCCAGATAACGGCCGCCGCGGTCCAGGCCCCGCGCCACTGCCTGCGAGGTTTCACCGAGCATACCGCCCTGCGGAATCTTCTCGCGAATGGTGCCGGCCAGCGACTGCATGCCACACGCCACGGCGGCCGTGGCTTCTTCCGCCTTCTGGCCGAGCGAGGCGCTCGTCTCGCCTGGAATCGCCGTCGGTTCTGTCGTGAATGCCATGATTGCTCGCTCCTCCCTCGAATGACTGCTTCGTGCCCCGCTGCTCGACGCCTTCGACCGCACGAAGAGACGTTGTCGTATAGTTGCCTACTCGATTGCAAGTCGCGTGCCATTCGTTCAGGGCACGCCTGCCGGCTCGCCTTCGGGTTCTTCGATGGCGGCAGCGACCGGCCGAGCCGGCAGCTGCGGCAACAGGCTGAGAATTTGATTGCGCGTTTCCGCGAGCGAATTACCGACGCCAGCCGCTCCGGAAGCGAGCAGGCGTTCGTTCTGTCGTTCGTTGTTTTTCATGCCCCAACGGCCCACGACGATCTTTAGCTTCGGGAACTTTGCCCGCAGCCGCATGCACAGCAGGCGGGTGTGCGCCAGCCCGCCCGGCGGCAGCGCCGCGATACACAGCAGCGCGGGCTGCTTTTCCTCGACCACGGCCAGCACCTCGGAGGTGAGCAGGTCGGCCGTGGTGGGAATCAGCCGGCAGCGGTTCGCCGGCAGCAACTCCCGCAAAAGCGACAACGCGGCCTCGTCGGTCTCGTCGCGCGCCGGGCAGCCCAGGATGGTTACCGGCGGCAGGTCCGCATCGGCCTCCAGCACTTGCCCCACGCGCTGCCGGTGGAAGGTCGCCAGTTCCTCGGCCACATCCTGGGTGGCCGCCGCGACGTAGCGCTGGTCGTCCTCGCTCAGATGATCGTTCGCCGCGTCCCGTTTGGCGTAGGTCAGGGCCGGCACCAGCAACTCGTCGAACGTAACCGAGAGGGTATGCGCTTGCAGGTGATCCTCGGCGATGTCGGCGGCTTCGTCCTGGTCGCGGGCCAGCAGCCGCTGGTAGTAGCCGAGCTGTGCTTCGAGGGCGGGCTGGTCGCCCAGCAGCGTGTCGAAGAACTTGAGGGCCGGCACATACTTACCCAGCACCACCAGGCAAACAGTCAGCGGCACGGCCAGCACCAGGCCGAACGGTCCCCAGAGCCAGGTCCAGAAGGCGATCATGACCAGCTGCGCCGCTTCCGACACGCCGACGCCGCGACCGTAGAGCCAGGGCTCCATGATCATGTTGCTGCTCAATTCGAGCACCAGGAACAGGGCGACCACCAGGAAAGGCTCGAACCAGGAGTCGAACACGAGCAGACTGAGGGCCAGCGGCAGCAGCGCCGCCGCCCACGGGCCAAGGTAAGGAATGTAGCGGAGGGTTCCAGCGAGGAAGCCCCACAGAAAGGCATACGGCACGCCGATACAGAAGAGCCCCACACCGACGCTCAGGCCGAACGTGCCGTTGATGATGAGTTGCAGCAGCAGAAAGCGGCTGATGCGCTGACCGGCTTCATCCAGGGCCTTGGTCGTGAAGGTCAGCCGGCCATGTCCGACCAGGCTGATGAGCCGGTCGCGCAAGTCCTCGCGCTTGATGAGCATGAAGATCAGCAGCACCACGGCCAGGCCGAAGCTGGCGAACGGTTCCAGGATCGGCGCGAACACGGACCAGAGTTGCGTGACGTTGAACGGCCCGTCCTGCTCCACGACTCGCACCGGCAGCGCCAGCTTCTCGCCCGTGCCCGGCTCCGCCTGGAAGTCCTGTGTCACCCGTTGCACGATGGTTTCGAGCTTATCGACGAAGCCGTGCTGTCCAGCGCTGCGCAGGGAAGCGATCTTGTGGGAAATGTTCTGCTCGTATTGCGGGAAGGTATCTACCAGGCTGGCGATCTGATAGGCGACCAGCCAGCCAATGCCGACGACCAAGCCCGCCGTCACCACGACCACGACGACGACTGCGGGCACTCGGCCCAAGCCGCGGCGTTGCAACGTGGTCACCACGGGGGCCAGCAGGAAAGTCAGCAGCGCGGCCAGGGCTACGGGGATCAAGACGGCCTGCGCCCAGTAGAGCAGGCCCAGGACGATGGCTAAGCTGGCGAGGACGATAAACGGTCGCACCCAATTGGCAGTTGCGGCGGCAGCGGCCATGCTTGCGGCTCCTTGGCGGTTAGCCAGGCTTCGAGGCTGATAAATCGCTGGGTGCCAGGCCCACGCCGAACTGTGGGCATGGCACCCGTTAAGAACTTCTGTTGAGCACCCAGTCCCGTGTTCGTGCATCAAGTTGCGATGCGGAAAAAAAGGAGCGCCAGCAGCAAGCCTGTTGGGCCGGGCCGCTCGCGCTCCCATGTTCGATCAACTTGCCCGCGCTCACACGTCGGGAACGCGGCGGCCGAAGACGAGCGAAATCAGGAACAGGATGATGAAGACGAAGAACAGCACCTTGGCGATCCACATCGCCGTGCCTTCGAGGCTGTAGAAGCCAAAGAAGGCGGCCACCAGGGCCACGAGCAGGAACATCAACGCCCAGCGCAACATGGCTCACTCCCTCGGAATCACAAGGCCG
>JAEUIF010000807.1 GCA_016795185.1 Planctomycetia bacterium
CCCAGGGACATGATCGTCGTTGAGAACAACGCGCTAATTCGGTCGCTCGAAGAATCGCTGGAGAGGCATAGCAGCAGGGCGCAAACCGCTCAGTTGCTCGGGACGATGGTGCGGCTGGGTGGCGGCGCGCCGGCCGTCCGAGGTCGAGGGAGGTGAGCGGTGGCCGAGCAAAGTCTCACCGTTAAGGTCGAAGCCAAGGGCGTCGGCGACCTGGGCGCGCCGTTCAAGAAATTGAAGGACGGTGCGAAGGAAGCCCACCTGTCCCTGCAAAGCATGTCCGCCGGCGCGGGCCGCGTCAAGGAGAGCATCGAGGGCATCAAGTCGGGCTTGCTGGGGCTGTCGGTTTCCAGCAACCTGCTGCCGGCCAGCATCGGCAAGGCCGCCAATGCCCTGAACGCCCTGGGCAGCGCGGCCGCTCTGCTGAAGGGGGCCGGCGGCCTGGGCAGCGGCCTGGTGGGCGCGGTCGGCGGCGGGCCGCTGGCGCTGCTCGCCGGCGGCATCACCGCCTTGGGCTCGGCCGCCGTGCTGGCCAGCCCGAAATTGCAAGACACCCTGGGGGATGCCCTGCTGCAAGTCACCGGCCAGGCCGAGGAAATGGAAGCGGCGCTGAAGCGGGCGAAAGATCGGCTGGACGATATTCGCAAGGCCCGGTCGCTGGGCATCGGCACGGCCGAGGAGGAGAACAAGGCCCGCCTGCGCCTGAGCGTGGAGGGGCCGGGCCGAGACCGGCAGCGCAGCCTGGAAGAGCAGCGCACGCGGATGGAATCGCGCGCGGCGGGGCTGGCGCAGTTTCCAGACACCGAGTTCGACATCTTCGGCGACGACCGCCTGAAGGACCTGAAACCGATGGATGCGGCCGGTGGCAGCCTGGCGGCCCTCCGAGAGAACCTGGAGACGTTGCAAGGCGCTGCCGCGACACCGCTGCTGCCCGCCTCGCTGCTCCGCCAGGAGATGGAGGAGGAAGCCGTCCGCAAGCTGCTCGCGGGCCAGGCCAGCGATGCCAATGCTCGGCGCGATGACGTTCTACAGCGCTTCGAGGTAACCAAGCGGCACGGTGAAGCGGGACTCAAACTCGACGCTGTCAACGCGCAGATCGAAGCTGAGAAGAACAAGGGCAGCGAGGCGCAGGGCCTGGGCTTCTTTCTACGCACCCAGCTAAGGGGCTACACCGACGAAGATCTAAAGTCAGCCAGGGATCTCAACGAATCGGGGCGCAGCAACTTCCTGGACCAGCAACTATTCGGCTACTTCGAGGACGGCGGCGGCCGTGAAGGCAAGAAGCTTCAAGCCCTGAGGGCACAGGCGGCCGGCCTGGAGCAAGAAAGGGCGTCGGCGCTGAGCGCCCTGAACGGCCGGAAGTTCACCACCGGGGCCGAGGTCGAGGACGTGCTGAAGCAGCAGGAGGCCGCCGCCGACCGGCTGCGCGCCCAGGAGGAAAAGTTGCTGGCGGTCAAGCAGCAGATCAACCGCGCGGAAATCGACTCCCTGAAGAACATTCAGCAGTCCGTGGAAGCGCAGAAGAAGCTCGCGGCCGAGGCGGTCAAGCAGCAGGAGGCGAGCATCCGTGGCGCGAAGATTGGTTTCGCGGTCGATCAGGACGACAAGCTGCAAGCGCTCTCGGTCTCCCGGAAGATCAAGGCCGGCCGGGAGCTGAGCGAGGAGGACATCAAGTTCGCGCGCGGCAACGACCTGCTGCGCGAGTTCGGCGACAAGGCAGCGCTGGCCAGGGCCGACCGCGATCCGGTCATTCAGGAGATCCTGAAGAACATCGGAGCGCAAGAGAAGCTGAGCGGCCTCAAGCAAGCCGAAGCGGCCCTGGTGAAGCTGGACACCAACATCAAGCACGACATCCAGGTCAAGGTGGAGGCCAGCGCCCAAGAGCTGGCCGGCGAGTTGAACAACAAGGTGGTACCGGCGATCACCAAGGCCATTGAGGACCTGGGGCGCACTATTTCCACGATGCTCGAGGTCCGGATGAGCGGCGAAATCCAGAAGGCGTTTTGGGAGCAGAGTGCGGCGAGACGGGCGGCAGGCGGCGGCTAGTTGCTGGCCCTGGCCAGCGCGTCCGCCTTGTCGGAATCCCGCTTCGCCTCGTCGAATCGTTCGGCCTTGAAGTAGGCAAGGCTTCGGCCGCTGTAAGCCAGGCGGCTGCCAGGGTCCAGTTTGATCGCCTCGGTGTAGTCTGCAATGGACTTGTCGAGTTGCCCACGCTCCCGGTAGACTCGGCCCCGTCTGATGTACCCCGCTGCTTCCGCTGGCCGGGCCTTGACGTAGTCATCAAAGCAGGACAGGGCCAGGTCGTAATCCTTGACCTCCATTGCCTGATCGCCCTGAGACAGGAGAGCGGCAGCCTTGTCGCCACCGCAACCAGGCAGCACGACCAGCACCAGGGCGACGGCAAGCAGACGATTCATCGGCGGGCAACCTCCCAGGTAGTTCCCCGCGATTCTCCGCCGGCCCCCGGCGGCGTGCAAACGAAAACCGCCGGGAGGCAGGTGGCCCCTGTCCCGGCGGCGTCCTCGATCGATCGGCGGACTGGTCAGCGGTCCATTCTACTTTCCGCCGTCCCAGGATGCCATCGTGCTCACATCCTCCCATTGCCGGCACTGCGCCGAGTGCCGCACGCGCCGCCGCGGCCTGTGCTGGCGCTGCTATGCCGCGCCGGAGATCCGCCGCCGCTACCGCTCGCTGAGCAAGTTCGCCAAGGGCGCCCCGGACGAAGACGACTTCAACGGCGGCTATGGCCTGCCGGCCCGGCCGACGGCGGCGCTGCCAGGGACCCCGGAGAAGATCCGCGCGCTGGCGGCTCGAGCCGAGGCCCGGACGGCGCTCTGGCATCCCCAGGACGCCCGGCTGGACGCGGACTTGGGGCCGTGGTGCTACCTCCGGGCGATGGCCCTGTAGCCGGCCGTCACTTCGCCTTTCTGCCAAAAAGCGAAGTAGCGCCGGGCATGAATCAACAACGAGAAAGGGCCGCCTGCCCCTCGCGCGGGGCAGGCGGCCCTGGGTGCTGAAGGGATGCCTTCACAGCTCGCCGTTTAGATGCACCCGGCGGCGCAGCACGGCGGGCAGTTGTTCACTCCATTGGTGCGACCAATCGATACGGGCGTCGTCCGGATGGAATAGCGACCACCCCCGCGCGAATCGCTCTTCCAGCACGCGGATGCGGGCTTCGCTGCCGGGCGCGGTGTTCGTGGGCGCGGCTGGCAGCGGGCGACTGCCGAAGTTCACCGCGCGCTCGTCGAGGTCGCCCTCCTCCTCGAAGTCGAGGAAGGCCGGCGGAGGGCTAAGGCACATCACGAGGCACCTCCTTCCAGCAGGGCCAGGGCCTGGCGCAGCAGGGCGACGGCCTCGGCGGTGCGGTCGGCGGGGAGCGGGGCCTTGACCGGGGCCTTGACCGGGCTACCGTGGTAACGCTTCACGCCGTTGCGGACGCGGATCAGCAGCGGCGGATCGCAGCCGGTCAGCCGGGCGACGGCTTCGCGGACGCGGGACTCGCTGCGCCCGACGTGGTGGCGGAGTCGCTTCACGGTCTGCGGCTGGTCGGTAGCCGCCAGGTAAACGTCGCGCTCGATGTCGATGAGCCAGCTGGGCAAGACCTCGGCTGGCGGTTCAGCAGGCACCAGTTGCAGACTGTTGGGTTGTGCTATCACGGTTGGCCTCCTTCCTTGCCGGGAAGGCAGTAGCGCCCCTGGCCGAGCTTCACCAGCTCGCCTGAGCGAACCAAGATGCGGACGGCGGCGCGGGTGTGGCTGCCGTAGGTGTAGCCGGCGTCTCGAGCGAGCTTCTTGGATGTCTTTGGCTCCGGCGTCGCCTGCGCCAGGATCCTCCGGCGCATGTCATCGGAGACCTTGGACGGTTTGCCGCCGCCTTCGAGTGGCGTGAATGGCGCGGCGTTCAGCAGTGTGTGCCGACTAGGTGGCGCTGGCGGCGCAACGACCGCGACCGGCTGCTGGAGCAAGCGCAGGTCCGCCAGCGTGGCCGCCACCTCGTTCAGCCAGCGCCGGGGCGACTGGCGCAGCACCAGCCGCCGCCGCCGGGGCGACTGGCGCAGCACCAGCCGCCGCAGCCGGCGCAGCTCGCGGCGGATCTCCGACAGGGACTCCAGTTTCTCAGCCGCCGGATTGCCCGCCCCCGGTTCGTGCAAGCGCTCACCGTTAATCAGATAACCGTTCGTCTTGTTCATGGGTGCCTGCTCTGGGGTGTGTGGGAAACAAAGCGGGCCAGGCGGGAAGGTCGAGGCCCTCCCTGGCCTGGCCCGTGCGATCAGTGGTTGTCAATCAGCCGCTCAGGCGGCCTTGGCCTGGCAGCGGCAATGCCAGCGCGGCCCGGCCGTCCCTTGCAGGGCGACCAGGGCGGCGCAGCACAGCGGGCAGCGGACGGGCTGGCCGGGAACGTCGCGCGGGTAGCGCGGCCGCTCGCCGGCGACAGTGCGGCCCTCGGCCTGATGGTGGTCGAGGTGGCAACGAAACGTGCGCATGGCTGAATCTCCTGAAGAAAGGGCCGCGGCGGCTGCGATCCACGCCGGGAGTGCAGCTGGTTGTTCGGGACCCGCCCGCCGGACGCCGCGGCCTGGCCTCGGTTACGCTGCGGACAGCGCCGGCGACAGCAGCGCTTCCAGGGCCTTCGCCGCCTTCCGCAGCCGGCGGGCCATCAGATGATTGCCGTCGGCCCGGTACTCGGCGGCGCGTTCGCGCTGGCTGCGAGCCTCGATGGCCAGGTAGCTCACCGGATAGCCGGGCGTGCCGTCCTGGGGCACGTAGAAGGCCATGCCGGCGGCGGCCTGGACGTACAGCCCGCGCACGGTGCGTGCGATGAAGCGCATGGTGAAATCCTCCTGCGTGGAGTCCGAAGTAGAGGGAAGGGAAAGCCCCGGCCGGGCGCGGGCCGGGGCGAAGTCGGGAGCCTACGCCACCGCCGCGTTGTACTCGGCGTCGAGTTGGGGCAGCAGGCAGCAGAGTTCGTGCTCCTCGCTGCTGCGGCAGCCGCAACGCCGGGTGTCGTAGAAGATGTTCTCTTCGGGCTCATCGGAGCGGCCGGGGATGAACGGGCCATCGACTTCGCGGAGAGACGGGCTGCGGTAGCCGGGCAGCTTGCCCTGCGCCGCCAGGGCCAGGAGCCCGGCGACGTGCTTGCAGGGCCGGTGCGGGCGGTAGCAGCCGCCGGGGCAGTCGCAGCTGGAGCGGCTGCCGTTCAGCAGCACGTCGTAGACCTCGACGGCCCGCTCGGTTTCGACGGCCTGCTTCTCCAGCCGGTACGCCTGGCCGAAGTCGGCCGACAGCTTGCGGGCGATGTAGAAGTCGAGCTTGCCGGCGGCCTCGATCTGGAGCAGGAACCAGTCGCCTTCGACGGCGACGACCTCGATGCTGCGGGCTGGCTTGCGGACGGCGGACGTGGTAGCTTGGACCATTGCATTGACCTCCCGTTGATGCCGGGGCCGGGACTGTGACAGCAGTCGCTGGCCCCACTTGTTGGCGTCCGGCGAACGTCGCCGGAGTAGGCAAGGGAAATATACTCCAGGACGCAAGTGCCGTCAAGGCTTCCTGGAGTATTTTCTTGCTCTTGACCTGGCTACTCCTGCTGGCGTATATTCTCCTCATGCCAGAAAAAGGGCGAGTAACGGTGAACCTGTTCGGAGAGCGTCTTCGCGAACTGCGCGAGCGCGCCAACCTCACTCAGTCCCAGCTCGCTGAAAAGTCTGGCCTGAACCTTTCGACTGTCACCCGACTGGAGCAGGGTTTCCGGGAGCCGACCCTCACATCAGCGCGTGCGCTGGCGGATGCGATTGGTGTGACTTGCGACGAACTAAGCCGGCCGCCCGATAAGAAGCCAGTCAAGAAACCGCGCGGCCGCCCCAAGAAAGCCGACTGAGCGGAGCCCTTCCGCATGGCCCATCTCATCCGCCCCTGGATCGTCCGCTACCTCAACAAAGCCGGCCGGCGCGTGCCCAAGGGAACGCCTGGTGCCCGCGTGATCCGCGAGCGTTCGGCCAAGTGGTACGGCCAGGGCATCCCCGGCTACCCGCCGAAGAAGCGTTTCCCGCTGGCCACGGACAAGAGCGTTGCCCAACGGATGCTTGCCGACCTGGTCGGCAAGGGCGAGCGCCGGGCCGCCGGCTACGAAGACCGCTTCGAGCCCCACCGCAAGCGCCCGCTGCTCGATCATCTCGAAGACTACCGCCGCTACCTTTCGAGCAAGGGCGATACCGCGGACCACGTGAAGAAGACGGCGGCCCGCTGCCGCGCCGTGCTGGACGGGATCGGGGCCGAGGGCCTCGGCGACTTGCAGCCCTCGGCCGTGACGGAGTTCCTGGCCGACATGCGGGCGCAGGCGCCCGTCCGCGCCGAGCTGACGCAGGAGAAGTACACCCGCAAGGAGCTGGTCCAGCTGCTGGGCATTCACCCGGACAGCGTGGCCCGGATGCTGAAGCGGGCTGGGCTGCAAGGCGAGGGGAAGGGCAAGGCCCGCCGCTACTCCCGCGGCGTGGTGGCGGCGCTCCAGGACGAAGTCTGCCAAGGCCCCGGCGTGGCGACCAGCAATCACTATCTGGTCGCCGTGAAGGGCTTCTCCCGCTGGCTACATCGCGACGGCCGCAAGCCCACGGATGACCTGGCGGTGTTGGCGCGGCTGAACCCGGAAACGGACGTGCGAGTTGAACGCCGTGCGTTGCTGGAACCGGAGTTTGCCGCCCTGATCGCCGCCGCCGGGCAGGGGCAGCCGTTCCGTGGCACGACCGGCGCTGACCGGGTGATGATTTACCTGACCGCCGCCAACACGGGGCTGCGCGCCTCGGAGCTGGCCAGTCTGTCGCCGGACTCCTTTGACTTCGACCGGCTGACGCTCACCGTGGAAGCGGCCTACTCCAAGCGCCGCCGTCGGGACGTGCTGGACCTGCGCGCCGACCTGGCCGAACGGCTCAAGCCCCGCGTCCAGGCCGGCAAGGCGGGCAAGCCGCTGTGGCCCGGAGCGTGGCCCGACCTCGGCGCGGAAATGATCCGCCTGGACCTGGCCGCCGCCGGCGTCCCGTATCTGGACGAACGGGGCCGGGCCTATGACTTCCACGCGCTACGTCACCAGTTCATCAGCAACCTGGCCGCCGCCGGCGTTCACCCGAAGATGGCGCAGGACCTGGCCCGGCATTCCGACATTCGCCTGACCATGAACCTGTACACGCACCTCGGGGCCAACGACCGGCGCGCCGCCCTGGACAAGCTGCCCGAGCTGCCGGGCGAGAAGCCGGCCGAACGGCAAAAGCGAAAGCGGGGGTAGGTCGCTATGCGATGGCTGCTTGATTTTATTGCCCGTTGGGCGAGCGTTGCGAGCGGTGGCTTTTCGATGGTGTTCGTAGTTCTGGCGGCGGCTGGTGAGGCGGTTGGTTGGGCCGACTGGTTGAAGGCTTCGTTTTGGGTATCTGCCTACTTCTTCACGGTCTTGACGTGCTTCACCTACACCGCAGATTTGAGAAGCCAGCTGCGGACTGTCAGAGAGCAACTCGAATCACGCGGCCTGACCGAGGCCAGGCTAGCCGAAGCGCGAGTGCAGCTTGGTAGGTTGACTGACGACCATC
>JAEUIF010000865.1 GCA_016795185.1 Planctomycetia bacterium
GCCCCGGGCCGGTGTGGTCAGCCCTTTGTTCTTGTTAGCTGGTGCCGGGTTTGGCGTGGGGGGGGGGCCAGCCCGCTGTTTACGCGCCCCACCACCGGGCTGACGCCCGCCGCTCGCCTGGGCAAATCAGAAAGTAGACACGACTGCCGCATGTCGTCGCTATCCTGGTGCGTGCTGCTGACCTGCCTGCCGTGCGCCACGGCCCCGGCCATGCCGCGCGCGGACCTGCCGCACGGTCCTGTCGATGCGCCCGTCGTCGGTCGGCCGAATCACTTCTGGGAAGCGGTCGGCAAGAAGTTCGACGTGAGCATGCGCATCTCGCCGCCGCGCCCGGAGATGTACGTCGGCCAGTCGCTGACGCTGACCGTGCGCGTCACGGCGCAGGGGCCGTACCGTCGGCCGCCCGAACGGCCCCGGCTCGATGAGATTCCCAAATTCACCGAGCGCTTCAAGATCGGCCGCACCGCTGGCCCACAGCCCGACCGCACGCTCACCGACCAGCGCGCCTGGGAGTTCGACTATCGCCTGTCGCCGGTCAACGATAAGGTTGAACGCATTCCACCGCTGCCCTTCGTCTGGTATCGGCCAGCGCGGAGCCCTGGCCAGCGCGGCGATTTCCAGACGACCTACCACGACGGCATCGACATTGTGGTCAAGCCGCTGCCGCCCGAAACCCCGCCGCCGCCCAAGCCCATCCAGGCTCCCGAACAGATTTTCCAGATCGCCGAGGGGCCAAAAGTGCTGCGTAACGCGGAACCGTTCCGCCTGCCGCCGCCGTTGACGCTGGTCTTGCTGCTGCTGGCCCCGCCTGTGATCGTGCTGGCCGGTTGCCGGGTCTGGAAGCGGCTGTATCCCGACGCGGCCCGCCTGGCCTGCAAGCGTCAGAGCCGGGCGGCGCTGGAAGCCCTGAATGCACTGAAGAAACTCGATGGCGCAACGGGCCTGCCGCGAGTCGAGCGGGTCGCGGGGATCGCCGGCCACTATCTCCGGCAACGGCTCGATTTGCCGAGCGCCGAACCGACGCCCGCGGAAGTTGCCTTGCACCTCCGCACTGCTGGCGCGAAGGAGGAGATCGCCGAGCAAGCCGCCGACTTCTTCCGAAAATGCGACGCGCTCCGCTACGGCCCGCGCCAGCCGGACGCCGCCGCCGAGGATTGCGCCGCCATCGTGCAGCAACTCATCGCCAAGCTGGAGGCCGAACCGTGGTCCCCGCGCTCCTGATCGGGCTGAACTTGCTCGTCCCGGCGCAGGAGGCGTTGGGTGCCATGCCCACGGCTTTGCGTGGGCATGGGCTTGGCAAGCTTCCCATGTCCACGCAAAGCCGTGGGCATGGCACCCAGGAGGGCTTTCCACGGAGCACCCTGTTACTTGCTCATGCACTAGCGCCGGCGGCCGACCCGGAGCCGCCGACAGTGGACGATGTGCGCCTACAAGCGGAAGCCGCCTTCGCCGAGGGCGTGCAACTGGCCGCGAAGAAACCGGGCGACGCACGCGCGTGCTTTCAGTGTGCTGCGAGTCTCTTCGAGAAGCTCGCGCGCGACGGCGCGGCCAATCCGGAACTCTATCGCAACATCGGCAACGCCTGGCTGCTGGCCCGCGACCCGGACCAGCCACAAAGCGACGAACTCGCCCGCGCCATCTTCGCCTATCGACGCGGTTTGTTGCTCAGTCCCCAGGATCGCCAGTTGCAGGACAATCTCGCCTACGCCCGGCAACTGGTCGTGCATCCGCCGGGTTCCGCGTTCGGCCAGCCGCCGGTCGAACATCGGCCACCCTGGCTGCCGCGCTGGCCAGGCCTGCTGTTCGGCTTGATGATTGCCTGTTACGTCGCCGGCTGTCTCGCCGTAGGCCGCTGGTGGATGGTGCGGCGCGGCCCCTGGCCCACGCTGGCGGCCGTCGGCTTCGCCCTCATGGCGCTGTTCCTGGTCGGCTGGGGCCTGGAGGACTGGCAACTGCGCCAGGAAGCGGCCGAACCGCTGGTCGTGCTGGCGCAGGACGGTGTGCAACTCCTCTCGGGCAACGGCCCGCGCTTTCCGGCACGCTACGAAACCCGCTTGCATCCTGGCGTCGAAGCCCGGCTGCGCTACGACCGGGGCCGCTGGGTGCAGATCGAACTGGCCGGCGGCGAGGTCGGCTGGGTGCCGCGCTCGGCGGTGCTGCTCGCCGCTCCTTGATTCCCTTTTTGCTGCTCACTCGAATTCCTTGCCTCCCTTTCATCCCGCCGCTAAGATTCCTTTTTTGCCGCCGGTTCCCCTGGCAACGGATGGCCCTGCGGCCGAATGGGGCGCTGACCGTTCCCCTTCCGGCTCCCATCCCCTGACGGATTCGAGAGACCGCCTTGCTTATCGATTCCAGCCATCGACCGTGGATCATCGGTGCCTCGGTCGTCGCCCTGGCCGCCCTCGGCAGTCACTGGTGGCTCGACCGGCAGACGCCCGGCGGCCTGACCGGCGGTTCGCCCATCGGCGTGGCCTACGGCTTGGCCGGCGCGGCGCTGATGGTTTACGCCGGCTTGCTCTCGGCCCTGCGTAAAGTCCCGGCCTGGACCTGGCTCGGTCCCCGCAAGCGCTGGATGCGCGGCCATATCTGGCTCAGCCTGCTCAGCGCCGTCTTCATCCTCTGCCATGCGAATTACCGCTGGGGTGGCTGGCTGGAACTGGCTCTCTGGCTGGTGCTGATCGGCGTACTGGTCACGGGCATCTTCGGCTTGTTGCTCCAGCACCTGATTCCCCGCATGCTGACTGTGCGGGTGCCGCGCGAAGCGCCCTACGAACAGATACCGTACCTGTGCAAGAATCTGACGCGACAGGCGGATGAGATCGTCGTCTCGGCCTGGAGCGTCAGCAGCCCGGAGCAGGAAACCAGCATCCTGGTCACGCAGATGGGGCCAGGGGCCAAGGCCCAGCTGCAAGACTTCTACGATCAACGCTTGCGACCGTACCTGCTCGCGCCGGGCCTGCCGTCGCCACTGCGCAACCCGATGAAAGCTCGCGCGGCGTTTTCGCGGCTGCGTGCCCTGCCGGGCCTGGTGCCGGTGCGCGAGCACATCGACAAGCTCGAAGACATTTACGAGGAAGGCCGGCAACTGGCCGAGCAGGAACGCCTGCACCGCTGGCTGCACGTCTGGCTACTGGCACACATCCCCCTGTCCGTCGCCCTGCTGGTGCTGGGGGTGTTGCACGCGGTCATGTCGCTTTATTATTGAATTATGTCGGTTCGCGAAAACTCCGGGTGCTGACGCACCCGGCTCGCCGAGGTCCACCATGCCATCACCGCTGCGCGATCCAAAGAGTTTGCCGGATTGGCTGGAACTGGACTACTACCAGCGTCCGCGGCCCCTGCGCCGCTGGAAATGGCTGATCGCCGTCGTGGTGTTTCTCGCCTGCGTCGCCATCGTCGGCGCGGTCTTCTTCGTGCCTGGCAATCGGCTGCTCTACCAGGCAGGGCCGGTGTCGCCGGTCCACAACATGTTCAATAACGAGTGCGGGGTCTGCCATACGGACAGCTTCGCCGGCGCGAAGCGCCTGCTGCCCGGCGACGCCCATCCGGTGAGCGTGCCCGACAGCGCCTGCTCGCAGTGCCATTCCGGCCCCTGGCACCAGGAACAGCAGACCTTCACGCCGGCCTGCGCGAGTTGTCATCGGGAGCATCGCGGCGAGTCGCTGCTGCACGTCGCCGACGGCCATTGCACCAATTGCCATGCCGACCTGAAACGCAAGGACGGTCAGCCGTCGCCCTTCCAGAACATCACCAGCTTCGCCAAGGACCACCCGGAATTCGCCCTATGGCGCGGCACCGGTGCGCCGGACCCCGGCACCATCCGCTTCAATCATCAATTGCACCTGAAAGCCGATCTGCGCGGCCCCGGCGGCAAGCCGACGCAACTCGATTGCCTGAATTGCCATCGCTACGACGAGCAGCGCCAGTACTTCCAGCCGCTGAGCTACGAGAAAAACTGCAAGGAGTGCCATCCGCTGTCGGTAACGCTCAGCGGTGACTGGAAGGACGACCAGCTGAAGCAGGCAGCGCAGACCTTCGGCCAAGAAGCGGCACCGCACCGCGAGCCGGCCATCGTCCGTTCGGTGCTGCACGACCGCCTGGCCCAGCTGGCTGAGAAGTATCCCGCACTGCTGGACACGCGCCAGGGCACGAGCGCCACGCGGCCGTTCCCTGGCAAGCGTCCGCCGGAAGCCGACCCAGCGACCACCGCTTCCTGGGTCAACGAGCAGTTGCAAACGACGACGCGCCAGCTCTTCGACGGCGCGGCGGGCTGCCGGTACTGTCATCAAGTGAGCCAGGTGCGCACCCCGGCGGGGCTGCCAGAGTATGCACCGTCGGCGATCCGCCAGCGCTGGTTCGCGCATGCGCGCTTCCGCCACGATTCGCACCGGCAACTGGCCTGCGTCGAGTGCCATGCCGCGCCGGGCAGTGCCACGACAGGCGACGTGCTGATGCCAAAGATCGACACCTGCAAGCAGTGCCACGGCCCGCCGGCGGTGGCCAGCACCGCTTGCGTCCACTGCCACGGCTACCACGACTGGAAGCACGACGGCTATCGGGGCAAGATGACGATTCAGGAGTTTCTTCGCAAGAAGTAGGGTCCGCGGTGCGGACCGATGAGCGAACGGTTTCGGATCAATGGTCCGCACAGCGGACCCTACAAAGTTCGGGCGTGCCGACCACGTCAGCAGCCGAAGTGCCCAGTATGAGGATATCCGCTATGGCCAAGCAGGTAATGCCCGAGGCCCAGTTACCGGCCCGTTCCACGGATATCCGCGCTTCCTCGGAACAACTCCTCAAGGTCTCGTTCTTCAACCAGCTCAAGCGCAAGCCGAGCCTGGAAAAGTTCCCAGGCGCGGTGCTGATCCGGCATTATCGCAAAGGTGAAGTAATCTTCCGCCAGGGCGAGGCCGGCTGGACGGCCTTCTACGCGCTGACCAGCGAGGACTTGCTCACCCTGAAGTTGACGCAGTTCTACGCCGCCACCAGCCGGGAGAAGATCGACTTGCAGGAAGAGGTCACGGTCCTGAGCATGCGCGTCGATCAGTTGCAGTCGCTGGAAAAGGCGTCCGAGGCGGAGAACAAGCTGCGGCAGATCGCGACGATTCATCTCGCCGTCGGCCGCCCGTCGCCGAAGGAGAAGCCCGGCTTCTTCGACCGTCTGCGGTTCGGCACGCGCACGAAGTCGGACGAGAAGCAAACGTTCATCCCCATTGACGGCCCGCGCGACCTGGACTACGACTCGATGCAGGCCCCGATCTACGAGGGCGAGTTATTTGGCGAGATGAGCTGCAAGTTCCGCACGCCGCGCTCCGGCACCGTGGTCGCCAAGCGCGATTGCTACCTGCTGGAGATCATGCGGAACATTCTGGACCAGTGCCAGAAAGACCCAGCTTACAAGGCCGCCAGCGATGAGCGCTACCGTACGCACGTCATGCAACGGCAATTGCAGCAACTGCCGATCTTTCGCGACCTGACGCCCGCCCAGGTGGACCTGGTCCGCAAGCACGCCGACCTGCTGACCTTCGAGGCCGGTGAGCGCATCTTTGACGAACACGAACGCGCCGACGCCGTCTACCTGATTCGCACCGGGCTGGTCAAGGTGTTGAAGAAAGCCTCCGCTCTGCTGAACAACACCGCGATCCGCAACTGGGACCAGCTGGTGCAGCTGCTGAAAATGGGCGAGAAGGAACCCAACTCGCCGCGCGGCAAGCTCTGGGAGTCGCTGCCGGATTCGACCAAAGCGGTACTGCGGCCTGCCACGAGCGCGGACAAGCTGAGCAATGCCGACCGCACGGAAGTCCTCTTCGGGCTCAACGACGTCCTCAAGGACCGCAAGTTGCCCGAAAGCAAACGGTTGCAACCCACGTTCAACGAGCCGGACTTCAAGGCACTGGTGATCGACTTCCCGCAGTTCGCCAAGAGTTGGTCGGACGCGGTGCTGCGACATTACAACCGCCACCTGGTCGAGCAGATCTGCGCCGGCGCGGTGCGCCGTTACCGGCCGCGCGTGGGGCCGGAAGTGGTGCTCAGCTACCTGGCGCGCGGCGAGGTGATGGGCGAACTGGGCATGCTGCACCAGCAGCCGCGCAGCGCGACCTGCGTGGCGCACGGCCACCCGCAGGAGGATGGCGGCAACAAGGACGCCGGCCAGGTGGAGCTGGTCAAGATTCCGGCAGCGGTGTTCGGCCAGATCGTCGCGGAAAACGCGGTCGTCCGCAAGCAGCTGGAACGCATCGCCGCGGAGCGCCAGCGGCAGATGCAGGAACGGGCCGACCAGCCCATCTGGGAAGACGCCACCAGCGTGCAGTTTTCCAAGGAGTTCGAGCAGCTGGGTCTGATCCAGGGCCAGAAGCTGATGCTGATCGACCTGGACCGCTGCACCCGCTGCGACGAATGCGTGCGCGCCTGCGTCAATACCCATGCCGACGGCCGCAGCCGGCTGTTCCTCGACGGCCCGCGCTTCGGCAACTATTTAGTGCCGGTCAGCTGCCGGTCGTGCCTGGACCCGGTGTGCATGATCGGCTGCCCGGTCGGGTCAATTCATCGCGGCGACAACGGCCAGATCGTCATTGAAGACTGGTGCATCGGCTGCGGGCTCTGCTCGAATCAGTGTCCGTACGGCTCGATCCAGATGCACGACATCGGCATCATTCCCGAGGTGCGGGCGCACGGCTGGCGCTACACGGTGTCCACGGAGGTCGCGAGCGAAAGCTGGCCGCACCCGAAGTTCAACGACCAGAAGTGGGCCGTCGGCACCGGGCCATTCCACTTCGACCGCGTGTTTCGCGACGAACTGAGCAATCACCTGAAGCAGCAGGGCAGCAAGAATCCGGTCGCCGCCAGCGCCACACTTTACTTCCGCTACGAGTTCCAGCTGGCCTCCTGGTTGCTCAACGTCCCGAGCAAGTTCGAGCTGGAAGTGCAGTCGCTGGACCCGGAGCTGGCGGTCTGGATCAACGGCATCCCGCTGACGCGCGAGTCGTACAAGGCCAAGAAGCACGCATTCTCGATTCCGCCGAAACCGGCGACCGGTAAGGCCAGGCCGGGGCAGCCGCCGGAACCGGCTCCATCGCCAACGCGGCCCGCGACGGATTATCTGCGCGTCGGCCGCAACGTGATCGCCGTGAAAGCGACCGCGCGGCCCGAAAGCGAGGCCACGCTGCTGCTGCAACTGCGGCTCGACGAGGTCCGCCGCGCCCCCGGCGATGAGGGCAACGAGGAAGTGATCCAGAAGCTCGTCACCGAGCGGGCCGTGGTGTGCGACATGTGCAGTTCGCGGTCGCACCAGACGCCGATGTGTGTCCAGGCGTGCCCACACGACGCCGCGATGCGCGTGGATGCCCGCTTCGATTTCCCGATGAAGTAAGCCCGCTCCGCGGCGATTACTCCAGGATCGACCCATGAAACGCACTGTCGGCGCCCTACTGACCAGCATCGCCGCCTGCTGCTGGTTCGGGCCGCTCGATGCCGAGGGGCAAGCCCCACCAAACAAGACGGCCGCGCCAGCACTGCGCGGCGTGCCCTCGTGCGCTTCCTCGGCCTGTCATCATCAGAACGGCCCGCGCGGCTCGGTCGGCAGCGAGTACACCAGCTGGCTGGCCTACGACCCGCATGCCCGCGCCTTCCATGCCTTGTCGTCGGAGCGTTCCCGGCAGATTGTCTACAACCTCAAGGAAGCGAAGTTTGTTTCGCCCGACAAGCACCCGCTCTGCCTGAGTTGCCATGCCACGGCGACCGAGGATTCGGCGGATCGCAAGGTGCTGCGGGTGGATGGCGTCGGTTGCGAGAGTTGCCACGGGCCAGCCAGCAACTGGCTGACAGAGCATACCACGCCCGCCTGGAAGCAACGCAGCGCGGCCGAGAAGCAATCGCTGGGCTTTCGGCCCTTGAAGGACTTGACGGTGCGCGCTCAGACCTGCGTCGGCTGCCATGTCGGCGCGGGCGACCGCGACGTGAACCACGACTTGATTGCCGCTGGCCACCCCCGCCTGAATTTTGAGTTCGGAGCGTATCACGCCAACTGCCCGAAACACTGGCGCGAGCAACAAGACAAGGCGGGGCGGGCCGATTTCGAGGCGCGCGTGTGGGCGATTGGTCAGGTAGTCGCGGCCGAGGCGAGCTTGCGTCTGTTGCAGCACCGCGCCGCGACGGCGGGCAAGCCTTGGCCGGAGTTCGCCGAGTACGATTGCTACAGCTGCCATCACGATCTGGCGGGGCAAGCGTGGCGGCGCGACAAACAGGCCGCGCCGGGCCGTCCTGGGGCGCTGGTCTGGAATCGCTGGTATCAGCCGACGGAGTTGCTCGAACCACTGGGATTGCAGCTGCCGACGCAGACCTGGCAGGAATTGCAGCAACTGATGCAGCAACCCAGTCCGAACCGCGCCGCCGTGGCGCGTCGCGCCCAGGAAACCGCCGATCAGCTGGCAGCACAGCTGCCCCGGCTCAACGGCATCGGCTTCGACCGACTGCGGCTGGACGGCTTGCTGAAAGGGTTGCACGGCCGGGCGAAGGATCGCGGCGCTGGTTCCTGGGACCAAGCGGCGCAGCAGTACCTGGCGCTGGCGGCACTGCACCAGGCACGTCAGGACCTGGGTGAACCCGCAAGTGAAGTGTTGCGGGAATTCTTGAAGGAATTGTTCGAGCGTCTGACGTTTCCACCGGGCTACAACAGTCCTCGTCCGGTCACGCCAAAGCGCTGACAGTATCGTGAAAACGAAACGACGAGGCCCGCCGGTGCGCCACCTGGGGTGCGGCTCCGACGGGCCTCGATGCGTTTACCGCGCCGGCTCAGGACGTGCTGCCAATGGACTGGGCCACGGTCTGGAACAGCTTGGAGCTGTTCTGGCCGAGCAGCTGGACCGCCGCCAGGCAGATGACGATGATCAGGGCCAGCATGACGGCGTACTCGACCGCCGTGGGGCCGTCTTCCTTCTTCAGAAAGTTCACCAGACGTTCGCGGATCGCGCTCAACATGAAATCATCCTTCCTCAAAAGCCGGTCGCGCGGCATGGGACCGCGAGACATGCGTGAAACGCTGTTTGGTGCGGGCAAGGTGGTAATCCACCCGGTTGGGGCGAATGGCACGGGCGACCATCGCCATGCTGGTGGGCGGCCAAATGGGGCATTGTTCAGGATTTGTTCCGGGCGGCGAACGGGGGCCGTTAGAGAATATGTAGCATTGCAAATCGGCCCAGTCAAATTTTCCGGCGGAATCCGCGAAATCCGTCGCGCATGGACGCCGCGCCGCCGGAAAAAGTCCGAGGCCCGCCGGCATCGCAAGGACTCCGACGGGCCTCGATAATTCTCAGAGGCGAGCGCCGGCTCAGCTGGTGCTGCCGATGGACTGGGCGACGGTCTGGAACAGCTTGGAACTGTTCTGGCCGAGCAGCTGGACCGCCGCCAGGCAGATGACGATGATCAGGGCCAGCATCACGGCATATTCAACTGCCGTGGGGCCGTCTTCCTTTTGCAGGAAGTTCACCAGACGTTCGCGCATCTTGTTCAACATGGTCAATCCTCCCTTTGATGCTGTGCCCGCACTGAAGAAATGACGGCGCACACGCACCCCACTAGATCATTCCACCACCATGGGTGGATGACCACCAACCGCAGGTGGCCAGCGAGTCGAAACTATCAATCATCACCCTTGGGGAACGGATGATGGACGGGGGGCAATCGTAAAGTGGCGAACTTCGGGCGGGGGGAATCTTCCCTTGAAAGTATTTAGCACCGTAAAACGGCACAGTCAAATTTTTCGGCAGAATCCGCGAAAGGGGACCGATCCGCTACGCGCCGGCCGAGCGCTCACGCGCTGCGATCCCCAGTTTTTTTCGCTGCGACAGGCGGCGTTGGCTCCGAATTGGCTCCAAAATAGCAAAAGGCCCGCCAGAGCTGCAACGACTCTGGCGGGCCTCAAATTCAAACGCGAACGTCGGCTCAAGACGTGCTGCCGATCGACTCCGCCACGGTCTGGAACAGCTTGGAGCTGTTCTGGCCGAGCAGCTGCACGGCTGCCAGGCAGATAACGATGATCAGGGCCAGCATGACGGCGTACTCGACTGCCGTCGGGCCATCTTCCTTCTTCAGGAAGTTCACCAGACGTGCGCGAATCTTGCTCAACATGGAAACCATCCTCCCTCGAAAAGTCGCGCGGCATGGAACCAGGCGACACGGACGAAAAAGGTTCCATCCACCAACCGATGGTGGAGAACCACCGTACCCAGTTGGAAAACTGGGGGTTTACACTGCTGGGCGCCATCCTGGAAGAGAGGAGGGCGACGGAGAGACCGCACGCATTGCAAGTCGGCGGTCGTGGAAGCCAGCAATTTTGTAGCACCGTTGCCAGGTATCGTCAAGCTGCTGCGCTGCCCGCCGGAACCACTTCGGATGCGGCGGGCAGCGCCGTCCAGCGCGGCCGTCGGCTCAAGATGTGCTGCCGATCGACTCGGCCACGGTCTGGAACAGCTTGGAGCTGTTCTGGCCGAGCAGCTGCACGGCGGCCAGGCAGATGACGATGATCAGGGCCAGCATCACGGCGTACTCGACTGCCGTGGGGCCATCTTCCTTTTGCAGGAAGTTCACCAGACGTGCGCGCATTTTGTTCAACATGGATCGGACCTCCCTGAACGCCAGGCCGCGCGATGCGAGTCGACGGCCGAGGCGCACGATGAGTCTCATCCACCGCGATTGGTGGATAACCACCAAACGTATGGTGGTTCGCGAATCGAAACAATCGGGCACCATCCTTGAAGGAAAGGATGATGGACGGCAGTAGTCGGATACTGCGAGTTTAGAGGGGGAAATTTCCTGCTCTTGTTTAGCACGACTTGGCGACACAGTCAAATTTTCCGACCATTTCCGCGAGTTTCGTCCCGCCGCGCGGCTTCGTGCGCGTATCACTGGGGCGGCAGCTGGATTTCGAGGCCATACTTCGGCGCGGCGGTCAGCAAGCGTTCGACGTCGCCGGGCGTGACTGGCGGCGGCGCAGCCGTCGGATCGGTCGCGGGTTGGCCCACCTCGGCGAAGAACTGATCCAGTCCCGACGGATTGACCAGGATCAGCATCTTCGCCGGCGTGGTCCCCGTATTTTTGAAGTGATGCAGCGAGCCTTGCGGCAACGTGATCCAGGCCCCCGCGGACGCGGCGAAGCTCTGACCATCCGCGTGGAACGTCAGCTGGCCTTCCAGTACGTAGAACGCCTCGTCTTCTCGACGATGGATGTGCGGCGGCGGTCCACCACCGGCTGGCACCAAGGCATGAATCAGCGCGTACGCACCGCCGGTGTCCGCCGCGCCGGCCAAGATGGTGTAGAGGTCGCCGAGCACCCAGTAGGCTCGGCCCGCGCCGGCGGGCAGTAGATTCAGGTTCATGTCAAAGCCTCGCTCGTTTCGGTGCGTTATCGCTGCGGGCGCAAGCGTTGCCGCAGTTCCTCGACGGCCTGACGCCATTCATCCTCACCCACATCTTGCCACTCTTCGCGCAGCTCAGACTCGTTGCCCAGCACACGGTCAAGTGCGGCCTCCGCGCGGGCCAGCAACTTCGGGGAAGGCTTCAGCGGATGCGCCGCCACCCACTGATCGACCTTCTCGGTATAGGCGTCTTGATAGCCGGGATTGCCCAGCAATCGCGCCAGGACTTCGCAGGCCGCCAGCGCGTGGGCGCCCACGTCCTGTTCCAGAAAGTCAGCGCCGACCGCTTCGAGGGCGGCGAAGGCCGCTTCGACCAGCGACAGGTCGCGCACCTCGTCGAGCCCGTAAGCCCAGTCGTTGGCCGTGTCGTTGTCGAAGGCCCGCACGCCCCAGGCGCCCATGATCTGGCTCCTTGTCGGTCGGTTGCGGCGGTCACGAATCGACGCGCTCTACCAACTTCAGGTATACCTGGCCGCGCGGCGACAGGCGATAGCCGGGGTGCAGGCTCTCGGTCAGGCCAAGTTCCTTGAGCTTGCGCACGTTCAGCTTCAACCATTCCTTCTCAAAGCCGCCGATCACGGCCAGCTCGCCGGCCCGCACGGCGGGATGCTCGGCGATCAACCGCAACATGCGCAGCGTCCACGGCCCGACGGCCGAACGAGCATCAAGGCGGGCCAGGCGTTCGGCAATGGCCACCGCCTCGGCTTCCGTGGCGATGGGCTGTTCACGCAGGGCGATGCGCGCATCGGGACCAGCCAAGGTGAACTCGATGCGATACAGCGTGCCGGCCCGGCCGCGCGCGAGTGCGTCGAGCAGCCTGGCGCGCGTCGCGTAGCCCGCGCGGTGGGCATCGGTTTCGGTAATGTCGCTTTCCGCAAACTCCTCGACCGCCTGAATGGCGAGTTCACCGATGGCGGTACGCAGCCTGCCCCCCGCCTTGACGCTGGGCCGTCGCCAGCGACGAAAGGCGAGTGAAACCTCGCCTTTCGCGATACCGTCCAGGAAACGTTGCTTGAAGAGCATCGTGGCAATCGTGCGCTCAAGAGTTGCTGCTCAGATCGACGAAGAGTCGGTGTTGCGGAATACGGAGAACGACCAGCGGCCCGGCACACACTTCAGCCACACTTCGAGACCAAGATAGTCGCCGGCCTGCTTGCTCCGGCCGCGCGGCCGCTCCAGGCAACGGCACATCACGCCGATCTGGAACCAGGCGGGGTCTTCGTGGGCGGTGTACGATTCATCGGCCACGTAGTATTGCCCGGTCAGGCGTTCTCGATTCGGAAAGCCCTCATTGTCGTCGGTGAAGTACAGTTGTGGGTCGTTCAGATAGTCCTCCACGGCCTGGTGGACCACACGCAGCAATTGCTCTCGGCGACGCTGGATGCTGGCGTAGTCGGACACCGCCACGTCGCCGATATGCAACGCGGGTTGGGTCGCCCAAGCCGGTGGTTCGATTCGAGTCATGCGGAATTTCGCCACGCGGACTCCTCCAGTCGAACTCCAGGGTGCATGCTGTCCGGTTCGTATGTCGGCAATTAGGACTGCGACAGCTTCCAGTTCACGCAAAGCTCGTCTCCACCTTCAGAGCCCGCTTGAGCCGCTTCAGATACTCGGCGCGGGGTATCTCCTTCGCTCCCATGCCAGTGGTGTGCTCGGTCACGAACTGGGTGTCGAAGAGCTGGAAACCGCGCTGCCGCAGGCGCTCGACGAGTCCGACCAGGGCGACCTTGGAGGCGTCGCGGATGCGGGTGAACATCGATTCGCCCGCGAAGAAGCCGCCGAGCGCCACGCCATAGAGTCCGCCCGCCAGCTGGCCGGCATGCCAGACCTCGACGCTGTGGGCATGGCCCAGGCGATGCATGCGCTCGTAGGCGGCGATCATCTCGGCCGTGATCCAGGTGCCTTCCGCGCGGTCCGCACAGCCGCGAATGACCCGCGCGAAATCGCGGTTGACCGAGAGCGTGAACTTGCCGCTGCGGATCGTGCGTTGCAGGCGACGCGCGACATGCAGGCCGTCCAGTTCAAAGATAGCGCGGGGGTTGGGCGACCACCAGAAGATGGGATCGCCCTCGCTGAACCAGGGGAAGATGCCGCGCTGGTAGGCTTGCAGCAGCGTACGGGGCGAGAGGTCGCCGCCCACCGCCACCAGGCCGTGCTCGTCGGCCAGGTCGGCAGGGGACAGTAGCTGGAACAGCTTGCGCAGGTAGCCGCCGGGGAACATGCTTCCATCCTCTGGGTTCGTAGTTCCGCCTTCAGGCGGCGAGTCGCTTGCCGCCTGAAGGCGGAACTACGAACTTCGGCCCGCCGGCCAATCGCTCGCTCGGCGCAGGCAATGGGCCGTGGGCGGTTCGTTGTCCGCCCACGGCCCATTATTGCAGATCGTCAGGAGAGGTGCTGCCCTCCGCTTCGCGACGGGCCATTCGTGCGAAACCGCAAGCGGTCAGGCCGCAAGCGATTTGTCGAACGTTACTTGTTGAGGAAGATGTAGCCGTCGTACTTGACGCCGAACGCCTTGTACTTGCCGTTGACGATTGTCCAGTTCAGGTCGTTCTTCTTGCACAGCTCGTCGAGGACTTCCTTCAGGGTCTTGTTCTTGGCCTCGTAGCTGACCTTGGCATTGCCGGACACCGCGCCCGTGGGGTCGCGGGCGATCAGCAATTCGCCCTTGGCGATTTCCTTGACCTTGTCTTGCAGGTCGCGGATCACGTCCTGGACCAACGTGTCCTTGTATTCGACGGAAGCGATCTTGGTTTCCAGCAACTTCTTGGTCTTCGCGGTCTTCTCGGTGTCCTTGGCGTCCTGTGCCTGGACCGCCACCACGCCCAGGGCCAGGACCGTCAGTGCCAGCAGACGATGCATGAGTCAGTTCCTCCTCGTGCGACAACAGAAAGGTGTGAATCCAAGGGGTCCGGCGCGATTCCCGGTCGCCCATCATCCTACTGGGCATTAGTGCGAAAAAAAAGCAAAATGGTTCCCGACTTTCGCCCCTTCCGACGTGGGAAAAAGCCCTGATTTTGCTACAATAATGCGTACTCAAACACTGCGATTTTCCAGGCTCGGGCGCTACCGAATCGATAGCGCCGGCCCTGACGCCAGCAACGAGGATCATCACCTTGGCGGACGAACTTCCTCCACCGGTCGGGCCGACGGATACGCCCCCGGCGGGCAACGGCGACGACCACGACCGTTTCGGCTCACTGAACATCGAAGACGAGCTGAAAGACAGCTACCTGAAGTACGCGATGAGCGTCATCGTCGCCCGGGCGCTGCCCGACGTGCGCGACGGCCTGAAACCCTCGCAACGGCGCATTCTGGTAGCCATGCACGATCTGGGCCTGAACCCGAACTCCGCGACCAGCAAGTGCGCCGGCATCGTCGGCGAGACGATGAAGCGCTACCACCCGCACGGCGATATGTCGATCTACCCGACGCTGGTGCGGCTGGCGCAGGACTGGGTGATGCGCCACCGGCTGATCCATGGTCAGGGCAATTTCAGCTCGGTCGCCGGCCTGCCGCCCGCGCAGATGCGTTACACGGAAGCCCGGCTGTCGCACGTCGCCGCCGAGTTGCTGGCCGACCTCGACCGCGACACCGTCGATTTCATCGACAACGACGACGGCAAGTATCGCGAACCGCTGGTGCTGCCGAGCAAGTTCCCGAACCTGCTCGTCAATGGCTCGGACGGTATCGCGGTCGGCATGGCCACGGAAATCCCGCCGCACAATCTCGGCGAGGTTTGCGACGCGCTGACCGCCCTGATCGACGATCCCGACATCAGCCTAGGCAAGCTCATCCAGCACATTCCCGGTCCCGACTTCCCCACCGGGGGCATCATCTGTGGCCGGCAGGGCATCATCGACGGCTACTCCACCGGCCGGGGGCGCGTCACCCTGCGCGCCCGCGCCGACATCCGCGAGGAAGGCGCCCGCGCCCAAATCATCATTCGCGAGGTGCCCTTCCAGCAGACGCGCATCGCCCTGGCCGAGAAGATTGGCGAACTGGTCAAGGACGAGCGCATCAAGGGCATCAGCGCCATGCGCGACGAATCCAGCGCGCGCGGCGGCGAGCCGGTGCGCCTGGTGATCGACGTCAAGCGCGACGCCGATCCACAACTGGTGCTGAACCAGCTCTATCAGTTCTCGCCGTTGCAAAAGACCGTCAGCATCATCCTGCTCGCCCTGGTGGACGGCCACCCGCGCACGCTGACCATCAAGCAGATGCTACAGGAGTTCCTCCGGCATCGGGTGCGGGTCATCCGCCGGCGCACCGAGTTCCTGCTGCGCGAGGCCAAGCGCCGCGCCCACGTGCTCGAAGGCCAGCTGATCGCCATTTCCTCGCTCGACGAGGTCATCCGCATCTGCCGTACTGCTCCCAGCCGCGCCGAGGCCAAGCAGCGCTTGCAGGACATGGCCGTGGCCTCCGCCGTGCTGGAGCGCGCCCTGGGCGCGGACCACTTCGCCGCCCTGGCGCGCGAGATCGGCGTGCAGGACAGCTACCGCATGAGCGAGGCCCAGGCGGAGGCCGTGGTCCGCATGCAACTGGGCCAGCTGGCCGCCCTGGAACGCGACGAGATTTTCAAGGAATACAACGACCTGCGCACGCACATCCGCAGCTACGAGGAACTGCTCTCCAGCGAGCGCAACATCCTCGACGTGGTCAAGAAAGACCTGAAGGAACTGAAGGACAAGTACGGCGACGAACGGCGGACGTCGATCATCGATACCGACGGCAAGGTCAACCTCGAAGACCTGATCGCCGACGAGCAGATGGCCATCACCATCAGCCACAACGGCTACATCAAACGGCTGCCGCTCAACACCTACCGCAGCCAGCACCGGGGCGGCAAGGGCGTTTCCGGCGGCAGCACGCACGAGAACGACTTCATCGAGCACTTCTTCGTGGCCTCGACGCACGCCTACCTGCTCATCTTCACCACGCGCGGCCAGCTTTACTGGCTGAAGGTCTACGACATCCCGGAACTGGGCCGGACCAGCGCGGGGCGGGCCATCGCCAATGTGCTGTCGCTGAAGCCGGAGGAGAAGATTTCCAGCGTCATCCCGGTACGCAACTTCGGCGACCCCGACGCCTGCCTGCTGATGGCCACCCGCCGCGGCGTGGTCAAGAAGACGGCCCTGGACGACTACAGCCGGCCCAAGAGCGGCGGCATCATCGGCATCGCCCTGGACGAGGGCGACACGCTGATCGATGTGGCCCTGACCCGGCCCGGCGACGAGGTCATCCTCTGCACCCAGCAGGGCATGGCCATCCGCTTCGACGAATCTGGTGCCCGCTGCATGGGCCGCAACACGCGCGGCGTCAAGGGCATCAACCTGATGGAAGGCGACGAGGTCATCGGCATGGTGGTGACCGATCCGGAAGGCTTCCTGCTCACGGTCTGCGAGAAGGGCTACGGCAAGCGCACACCGTTCGGGGCGAATCAAGCGGGCGAGGAACCGGCCGAAGGCGAGGCCGAGGAACCGGCCGAGGAGGCCGCCCCGGAAGCCGGCGAAGGTGACGAGGAGTCGCCCAAGGACCGCTCGGCGATGCGCTACCGCAAGCAGCGCCGCGGCGGCAAGGGCCTGCGCGACATCCGCACCAGCGAGCGCAACGGGCCGGTGGTCGATGTCCTGTCGGTGCGCGAGACGGACGACATCATGGTCATCACGCAGCAAGGCATGGTGACGCGCAGCCACGTCGGCGGCCCGCGCGGCATCCGCATCGTCGGCCGCAACACCCAGGGCGTCCGCATCATGGACCTGCACGAAGGCGACAAGATCGTCTCGATTGCCAAGGTCGCCCAGGAGGATGAGGCGGCGACGGAGAAGCCAGCCGAGGAACCCAAGGCTGAATGATCGCTCTCGCCAGTGATTGTTCCTATCTTGGCTGATAGCTGTTAGCTGACAGCTATCAGCTTTTTTGTATATTTCACGAACCCGTACTCCCTGCTTCATGGTTGCAATCCCATGCGCGTACTCCTCACTGGCGGCTATGGCTGCATCGGCACCTGGATCATCAAGGACCTGCTCGAACGGCGCGACGAGGTCTTCATCTACGACCTCAAGGAAGACACCCACCGGCTCGACCTGATCCTGACGCCGGAGCAGATTCGGCAAACCAGATTCATTCAAGGCGACGTCACCGATCTCCCGACCCTGCGACGGGCCGTCGAGGAGCACGGCATCACGCACATCATCCACCTGGCGGGATTGCAGGTGCCGGTCTGCCGGGCCGATCCGATCCTGGGCGCGAAGGTCAACGTGCTGGGGACGCTGGCCGTCTTCGAGGCGGTGCGGCTGACGAAGCCGCAGGTGCAGCGTCTGGTCTACGCCAGCTCGGCCGCGGTCTTCGGCCCGCCCCGCATGTATCCCGCCGGCCCGGTGAAGGACGACGTGTTGCTCGTGCCCTCGACGCACTACGGCGTCTTCAAGTGCGCCAACGAGGGCAACGCCCGCATCTACTTCCAGGACCACGACATTTCCAGCGTCGGTCTGCGGCCCTGGACGGTCTACGGCGTCGGTCGGGATTTCGGCATGACTTCCGAGCCGACGCGGGCCATCAAGGCGCTGGCCTTGGGCCGCCCGTGCAAGATCACCTACGGCGGCTGGCAGGATTTGCAGCTGGTCGAGGACGTGGCGAAAATTTTCGTCCGCTGCCTGGAAGCACCGTACCACGGCGCGAAGTCGTACAACCTGCGCGGCGACGTGGTCGATGTCACGGACCTGCACAAGGCCCTGTGCGAAGTGGACGCGAAAGCGAAAGAACTGATCTCCTACGGCGAACAACAAATAGCCATCGCCTACGATCTGGAGGATGCAGCTCTCCAGCGCGACCTGGGGCCGATGCCGAAGACGCCGCTGGTGGAAGGCTTACGGCGCAGCTACGACCTGTTCCAGAGACTACACGCCGAGGGCCGGCTGGACACGCGCGACGTGGAAACCGCCCGATGAGCCAGGAATACGACCGCAGCAGCAAATGGCTGATCGAACATCACGGTGCCGCACTATTGCGGCTCGCTGGGGTCAACGATGTTGTCTCCTGTCGGACCATGCAAGCCGAGATCGTCGCTCCGCTCCAGATGCCCGACGCGCTGCTTGAGGTGCGTCTGGCGAGCCGTTCGCGGCCCACGCTGTTTCTCGTCGAGATTGGCACCTACCCGGAGCGACGGCTGTCCGAACAGGTTTTGAGAGATGTGCTACTCGTCGTGCTGGACCGCCGGGTCGTTCCGGAAGTAGTATCGCTGCTCTTAGCCCCCAAAGGCGTCTTTCGGGTGCCAGGGCAATCGACGCTGACCAGCGAACTGGGTTGGACCGGACTACAAGTTCACTGGAAAGTAGTGGAGTTGTGGAACATGGCTGCCGAACCTGTGCTGCCGCTGCCTGACGTCGGCCTGCTGCCTTGGATACCGTTGATGCACCATGACATTCCGACCGAACAGTTGCTTCGCGAAGTTCGGCAACGGATTGATCGTCAAGCGTCCGGAGACGAGCATGCGAACTTGTTGGCAGTTACGCAAATCCTGATGCGTTTGCGGTACGATGAACCAAGGTATTTCGCCATTTTCGGGGGAGCCCAAGCTATGATCGAATCGCCGCTCGTACAGGAAATCAGCGCGAAATCGCGCTGTGAGGGGATGCAAAAGGCCATCTTGCGGATGCTGCAAACACGCTTCGGCGCGCTTCCCGAAGGTGTTGCCGTTGGGATTCAAGCCGTCAATGACGAGTCAATGCTGGAGCGACTCGTGGAGGAAGCCGTAAAGTCCATTGATCTGGAAGCCTTCATGGTCCATGTACCGTTCTGACAACGAACTGTATTGGTGACGAATCCATCTCTCTTGTTGACCCCGAACCATGCCCGACACCACCGCCACCAAACCCGCCCCGCTGCTCGACCCGCAGTTCCTGGCCCGCCTGGAACATCTGGAACTGGTCTCGCGCAAGATCTTCATGGGCCGCATGAAGGGCGAGCGGCGCAGCAAGCGCAAGGGCCAATCGGTCGAATTCGCCGACTACCGCAACTACGTCATCGGCGACGACCTGCGCCATCTCGACTGGAACCTCTACGGCCGGCTCGACCGCCTGTTCATCCGCCTCTTCATGGAAGAGGAAGACCTGCACTTCTACGTGCTCCTCGACAACAGCCTGTCGATGGATTTTGGCAGCCCGACCAAGCTGCACTACGCCAAGCAGGTGGCCGCCGCCCTGGGCTTCATCGGCCTGGTGAACATGGACCGGGTCATCGTCGAGGCGTTCAACAATCGGCTGACGCAGAGCCTGCCCGCCATTCGCGGCCGGCGCAGCCTCTGGCGGCTGTTCGACTTCTTGCAGAAGATCGAACCCGCCGGGCCGAGCGACCTGAAGAAAGCCCTCAAGAACTTCAGCCTGAAGTGCTCCGGCAAGGGCATCGTCGTGTTGCTCGCCGACCTGATGGACAAGGGCGGCTACGAGGATGCGCTGCGCTACCTGGTCGCCCGGCAGATGGACATCTACGTCATTCAGATTCTCTCGCAGGAAGAGATTGAGCCGGACGTGGTGGGCGACCTGAAGTTGGTGGACATCGAGGACGACGACGTGGCGGAGATCACCGTCAGCGGCCCGCTGCTGAAACGCTACAAGCAGAACCTGGCGGCCTACCGCGCGGGCATCCACGAGTTCTGCACCCGACGTGGCGTGAACTATATTTTCACCAGCAACCAGGTGCCGTTCGACCGCCTGGTGCTGTCGTACCTGCGGCAACGCGGATTGGTCAAATAGTTGGCGGCGCAGCGCTCGCCTTCGGCTCGCGGCTAAACAGGCAGGTCACTATGCTCGACTTCATTCGCCGCACCTGGTTTCCCACCGCCCTGGTCGTGCTGCTGGTGCTGGCGCTGCCGGGCTGGCTGCTGTTCTGTCTGCACCTCTTCGGCCTGGAAGGCGACGTCAACCGCTGGCTCCAGGACAATCTGAGCCTCAGCTATCAACTGATGGTGCCCTGGTGGGCCGGGCTGTTGCTCCTGCTGATTCCGTTCGCGCTCGTGATACTCTACTTCCTCAAGCTGAAGCGCAAGCCGATCCAGGTGCCCAGTACCTTCCTCTGGAAGAAGAGCATCGAGGACCTGCACGTCAACAGCCTGCTGCAATGGCTGCGGCACAACGTATTGCTGCTCCTGCAACTGCTCGTGGTCTTGCTGTTGCCCTACGCGGTGATGTCGTTTCGCTTCCACGGGCGCAACACCGAGGGCCGCCACTACATCATCATGATCGACAACTCGGCGAGCATGTCCTGCACGGATGTCGCGCCGAACCGGCTGGAATGGGCGAAGCAAGAAGCCTTGAAGGAAATCGACGCCGCCGGCGAGAACGACTACGGCATGGTCATCGCCTTCAACTCCAGCGCCCAGACGCTGCAATCGCGGACCAGCAACCGCGACCTGCTGCGCCAGGCGGTGAAGAGCATTGGTCCCACGCAACGCACAACGCGCATCGAGGAAGCCCTGAGCCTGGCCGACAGTTTGGCCAACCCCAGCCGTTCGACCGACGACGCCGCTTCGCGCCCGCCGGGCGAAGCGCCGGACAAGATTCGCACCTACGTCGCGAACGAAGGCACGCCGACCGAGGTGCATCTCTACTCGGACGGCCGATTTCCCGACGTGCCCCGCTTCGCCTTGGGCAACCTCCGACTACAGCTCCACATCGCCGGCCAGACCGGCGCCGCAGCCCAGGAGAACATCGGCATCGTCAAGCTGAACGCCTACCGCGACGAGTCCGACCCCACCCGCGTGCAGATCTTCTGCCGGGTCATCAATACCCGCGCGCAAGCCGCCAAGGGCCGCGTGCAGATCGATGTGCAGACTACGGGCCAGGTCGCCAAGTCCATCTACGAAAAGCCCCTGCTGCTGCCGCCGCGCATCTACAAGCAAGAGAAGGAACCGGGCAAGGATGAAGCCATTGTCACCGATACGCCGGGCGAGGCCAGCGTCACCTTCGACCTGAAAGACCTGGACGACCTGGCGGACATCACCGTCCACGCCCGGTTGCTCGACGTGAAGGACAACTTCCCGCTGGACGATGAAGCCTGGCTGGTGCTGGGCGTAGTGCGCAAAGCGCGCATCCTGGTCGTCAGTCGGGGCAACGAAATCCTCGACAAGTTCTTCAACGACGACGTGCTGAAGGATGTGGCCGTCCTCACCCGCCTGAAGCCCGACGAACTGGCCCAGGACGAAGCCTATCTGAAGGACTACCTGAAGCCGGCCCACAACGGCGACTTCGACCTCGTGATCTTCGACCGCTGGGCGCCGAAGAAGGAAGACGACATGCCGCGCGGCAACACCTTCTTCGTCGGGCAGCCGCCGCCCGGCTGGAAGAAGCCCGGCCAGGAGGACGGTGAAGGCAAGCCCGTGGAGAAGGTCGCGAACCCGTCCATCAAGGGCTGGATGACCAGGCACCCGATCTTGCGCTACCTGGTGGCCTTGCAGGAAGTGGGCGTGGCCGAGGCGTTCAAGCTCAAGGACTTGCCGCCGCGCACCCCGCTGCTGATCGAAAGCGACCGCGAGACCGCCC